>NZ_JAFCJI010000003.1 GCF_018131105.1 Bradyrhizobium manausense
AGATGATCGACACGCGCGGTGTTGAACGAGGACGAGCGCCGCTTGATTCCGTGCACGACATAGCCGAGCGACAGCAGGTGATCGGCGAGGTAAGCCCCGTCCTGACCCGTCACACCGGTGATGAGAGCGACCCGCTGGCTCATATTGTAGACTTGCTCCCGATGACACCCCGACCGGCGCGGCTGGCGCCACCGTCGAAAAACTCCCCCTCTTTGACATAATGGTCGCTGGGGTCAACCTCACAGGCGCGCCCGGGCGGGTTTCCCGGGTCGCTCCCTTCGAATTGAGGCCGCAGCCGGCAGAAATTGCGAGGCGTTACTGCGAGCGGTCGGAGGTCCAGCCCTTGTAGTCCTTGATATTGTCGCGGGTCACGAGCTTCGACGGCAGCAGCTCGACGGTCGAGGCCGGCTTCTGCCCGTTGAGAATGCCGACACCGACCTGCACGGCGCGACGCGCCATGAAGAACGGGTCCTGCGACGCCGACGCCTGGATCTGCGGCGACGCCGGATCCTTCAGCGCGGCCTCGATGTCAGGCGCGCCGTCAACGGAGGTGATAATGATGCCGGTGCGATTTTGCTGTTTCGCCGCAAGGTCGGTTCCGATCGCCTGCGGATCATTGATGGCGAAGATGGCATCGATCTTGGAGAAACGGGTCAGATAGCCTTGCGCGACGGTGAGGCCACCTTCGCGCGACCCCTTGCCGTCCTGGTCGCTGGACAGCACCTTGATCCCCGCATTCTTCCCGAAGACGTTCTTGCAGCCGGTGACACGGTCGATCACGGCCGAGACCTGCGGCCCGTTCTCGATGATGACATCGCCTTTGCCCCCCAGTTTGTCGACGATGTACTGGCACGAGATCTCGCCGGCCTGGACGTTGTTGGTGGTCACCGTGGCATCGGCGCCTTCAGCCGCGGTGTCGACCGCGACCACGACGATGCCCGCCGCCTGCGCCTTCTTGATCGCGGGCCCGATCGCCTTGGGATCGCCGGGGTTCAGCAGGATCAGGTCGACACCGGCGGCGATGAAATTGTCGATCTGGGTGACCTGCTTGCCGAGATCGTATTCGAAGCCGACGGTGGTGATCTTCACATTGGGATTGGTCTTCTTGGCCTCGAATTCGGCGCCCTTCGACAGAGCGACGAAGAACGGGTTGCCCATCGACCCCAGCGAGACGCCGATCGACTTGAGCTCCTTGGCAGAGGACGGCACGGTGGTCAGGGCGAGCGCCATCGCGGCGCCGGCGAGCATGGTCATCTTCAACATTGTCTTCCTCCCTGGTCTGTCTTCATCCCCGGGCACGGCAGACCAGTTGCCGCAACCGAATTTCGCATCACTAGGTTCGTGCGGAGCCCTGCAGTCGATAGCGATCCAGCGCCACCGCGCCGATGATCACAAGGCCCTTGATCACATATTGCCAGATGTCGGACACGCCCGTCAGGATCAGGCCGTTCGAGAGCACCGCAATGATCAGCGCGCCAACCAGCGTTCCCCAGATCGAGCCGATGCCGCCGACGAAAGACGTCCCGCCGAGGATCACCGCGGTGATGGCGTCGAGCTCGTAGCTTTGGCCGAGCTGCAAGCCGTTGGCCGCATAAAGGCGCGCCGCCTGCATGCCGCCCCCGAGCCCGGCCAGCAGTCCGGACACGCCATAGACGAAGATCACGACGGCCCAGACCTTGATGCCGGCAAGCCGCGCGGCGCTCTCGTTGCCGCCCACTGCGTAGATGTGCACGCCGAGCACCGTCCGGCGCAACACCAGCCACGAGACCAGGATGACAAGCAGCGCGATCACCGAGAGCCACGGGATCGAGGCGACGCCGGGGATGAGCGTCAGCGAGCCGTTGCCGATGAAGGCATAGGGAATCGACGGATTGAACACCGTGGTGTCGGCGCCGAGCAGCCGCGCCAGGCCGCGCACGGCCGTGAGCGAGCCCAGCGTGACGATGAAGGGTGGCAGGCGCAACAGCGCGATCAGCGCGCCATTGACGACGCCGAAGCCGAGACCGGTGAGGACCGCGACCGGCAGCCACAGCGCGCTCAACTCGGGCAGCTTGGACACCGTCAGGCCGGCCATTGCGGATGCCGCCAGGATCGAGCCGACCGACAGGTCGATGCCGCCGGTGAGGATGACGAAGGTCATGCCCGCGGCGAGCACGGTGTTGACGGCAGCCTGTTGCAGGACGATGCCGAGATTCTGCCCGGTGAAGAAGCGGCCGTCCGACAGATAATGAAAGCCGGCGCAGAGCAGCAGCAGCACCGGCAGCATGCCGGCCGCGCGGATCAGCAGCCTGACGCGCTGGCGCTTCGTCGCTTCGGCAGCAGCAGCGCCGTTTGCCGTTACGGCCTTCGCCTGTGTCGATCCGTTGTCAGGCATCGAGATGCTCCGTCCCCGTGGCAAGCGCCATGATGTCTTCCTGAGTCAAAGGCGCGGTCTCGGTCCGCCTGATCTCGCCCGCGATCAGCCCCGACCGCATCACCAGGACGCGGTCACAGATACCGATGATCTCAGGCAGATCGGACGAAATGACGAGGATCGCGGTGCCGGCCTTGGCGAGATTGTCGATGATCGAATAGATCTCCGACTTGGCGCCGACGTCAACGCCGCGCGTCGGCTCGTCGAGGATCAGCACCTTCGGCGCAATGGCGAGTAGCCGCGACAACAGCACCTTCTGCTGGTTGCCGCCGGAAAGCCCGCCCGCGGGCACGCCGACATTGGCGGCACGGATGCTGAGCCCCGCGAAGGCGCGGTCGGCACGCTCACGCGCCTTGTCGCGATCCAGGAATACGCCGAACTTGGCATCGCGCCCAAGCACCGCAAGATTGATGTTGTCCAGGCACGACATGTCGAGGAACAGGCCGAGCGCCTTCCTGTCCTCGGTCAGATAGGCGATGCCGGCTTCGAGCGCTTCGCCCGGCGTGCGAATGTCGATTGGCTGGCCTTCGAGCTCGAGACGACCTGACGTCTTCGATGCCGCGCCGACGATGAGATGCGCAAGCTCGGTCCGGCCGGCACCGATCAGGCCGGCAAGCCCGACCACCTCGCCCGCATGCACGGTGAGAGAGCAGCCCTTGACGCGCAGCCCGTCCGCCATATCGATGGCGGTGAGTACGGGATGCCCCTTCCCGGCCTCGGGATCGTGATCCTTCTTGTAAAAGGATGAGACGTCGCGCCCGACCATCATGCGGACGATGGCGTCGGCGCGGATGTCCTGCTTGTCGAGCGAGCCGACCAGGCGGCCGTCGCGCAGCACGGTGACGCGGTCACCGAGCGCATAGACCTCGTCCATGCGGTGCGAGATGTAGATGATGGCGAGCCCCTCGGCGCGGAGCTGGCGGATCAGCGCAAACAGCCGCTCACTCTCGCCGGCCGACAGCGCCGTGGTCGGCTCGTCCATGATCAGGATTTTCGAGCGCGCGTGCAGCGCACGCGCGATCTCGACGAGCTGACGCTGGCCCATGGAGAGATGTGCCACCAGGGTCGACGGCAGGAAGTCAGCTCCCAGCCGCTGCAGAATCGGGCCGACGCCCTCGCGCATGGTGCTGCGAGCCAGCAAACCTGAACGCGAGATCTCGCGGCCGAGATAAATATTCTCCGCAACGCTCAGATTGGGGGCCAAAGATAGTTCCTGATAGATGATCGAGATGCCCGCGGCACGGCCGCCAAGCGGACCTTCGATCCGAACCGGATTGCCCTCGATCCTGATCTCGCCGCCGGGATCCGGCCGGTAAGCCCCCGACAAAATCTTCATCAGCGTCGATTTGCCGGCGCCATTCTCGCCCATCAAGGCATGGATTTCGCCAGCATAGACGGTCAGGTCAACCGCACGCAGCGCCTTGATGCCGAAGAAGGATTTTGAAACTCCCCGCATCTCGAGGATCGGATCGTTCATCGTGCCTCCCGGCGCACAATGCGTTTCCTGTCCGCGTTTCGTTTCGAGCGCGGTTCACCCATTAAACAAAAGGCCATCGCGCAGGGCAACAGCGAACAGGGAGAAATGCGCAACCAAAGCGATACTAGTGGCGCGGCCGATACAGTTGGCGCCAGCCGGGAAGCCGCATCGCGTAGGCGTCCACCAGTGCGCGGTCGGGTTCGAAAGTCTCGACGCGTTGCGGCGGCGTGCAGACGGCTTCGATTGCCTCACCGGTGACAGCAAGCCGCCCCAATCTCGCCGCACCAAACGCTGCGCCGGTCTCGCCGTCGGCAAAGCGATGGATCGGAACGTTCAGAACGTTTGATAGCACCGACAGCCAGAACCGGGACCGTGAACCACCGCCGATGACATCGGCCTCGGCAACCGCAATGCCGGCATCGCCGAGCGCGTCACGGCAATCGGCAAGCGCGAAGGCCACGCCCTCGAGCACGGCCTGCACGATCGCCGTGCGGTCGGTGCCGTGACTCAAGCCATCGAGCATGCCGCGCACGACGGGATCATCGTGCGGCGTCCGCTCGCCCGCAAGATATGGCAGGAAGCTCACGGGCGATGGCGCCTGCGGGCGTGACCCCAGCGGCGCCAGCAGCTCGGCCTCAGCGACCCCGAACAGGCGCGCGGCCCAGGCCAGACATGATGCCGCCGAGAGGATGGCGCCGGCCTGAATCCACATGCCGGGGATCGCATGGCAGAAGGTGTGGACCACACGGTCCGGGTTGGCGGCGATGTGATCGGTCGGCGCCAGCAAGGCGCCTGAGGTTCCCAGCGAGATGAACGCAGTGCCGGACTTGATCGCGCCGATGCCGATGGCGCCTGCTGGATTGTCGCCGGCGCCGCCCGCAATCATCGGGCACCTCACCATGCCCCAACGCTGCGCCAGCTCGCGGCGCAAAGTGGCCGCGGGCGCGCATCCCTCGACCAGGCGCGGCATCTGTGCGCGCGACAGGCCGGTCGCGGCGAGCGCTGCATCCGACCAGTCCCGGCGCGCGGCATCGAGCCAGAGCGATCCCGACGCATCCGAGACGTCCTCGATTGCCTCGCCCGATAGCACCAGGCGCAGATAGGCTTTCGGCAGCAGCACGCGTGCGGTGGCCGCAAAGACCTCAGGCTCGTGCGTCGCAATCCAGAGCAGCTTGGGCGCCGCAAAGCCGGGCATCGCCTTGTTGCCTGTTGTCGCGCGCAAGGCAGGCCAGCGCTGCTCCAGGATGCGGCACTCCGCGGCGGAGCGTCCGTCGTTCCAGAGAATGCAGGGCCGCAACGGCGTATCGCTGGCATCGAGCAGCGTGGGGCCGTGCATCTGGCCTGACAGTCCGATGCCTTCGACGGAGGCCAGCTCTTTTCCATGCGACGCCTTCAAGGCGTCCAGCGTCGCAAAGGTCGCCGCGATCCACTGTGCGGGATCCTGCTCGAAATAGCCTTGATGCGGCGAGGCGCTGGTCAATGCCCGGCTCTCGCTCGCAACCACGCGCTGCGCGCCGTCGACGAGAACGGTCTTGACCGCGGAGGTGCCGAGATCGATGCCGAGATACATGGCGGATGTGGCTCCCGAATGTGGGCATTGAGGACACGATGCGCAACAATGATCGTATTCGTCGGGCGCGCAATTCCGGACAAGGACTTATCTCGTGGGATCGCAAATTTTTGCGCGCGGATGTTGCGTCGGCGCAGCAGCTGAAGGTCGCCATCTGTGGTTGATTGGACCAAAGTAGTTGCAACCATGTACCGTCTGCTGCGTTTGCACGATCTGTTTGCCGCGCCGGAGCAACCATGCAGCGATCCAGGTCCGTCTTCATCACGGGCATCGTCTACGCCCTGATCGGCCTGGTGCTCGCGGGTGGCGGCCTTTGGCTCGCGGCGTTGGGCGGCTCCATCTTCTATGTCGTTCTTGGTGCCGGCATTCTCGCCACGGCCGCGCTGTTGCTGTCGCGGCGCCATCAGGCGCTGTGGCTGTTTGCGATCGTGCTGGTCGGCACGGTGGCGTGGGCCATTTCCGAGGTGCAGTTCGACTGGTGGCCGCTCGCATCTCGCGGCGACGTCGTCTTCCCCATGGCGCTCTGGCTGCTCACACCGGTGATCGTTCGCGGGCTGTTGCGAGACCAGCCGGTGTCCTACCGAAGCGCGACGCTGCCACTCTGGATCGGCGTAGCCGCGTCTTCCGTCGCTATCGCCATCGCGCTGCTGTCGAGCTATCACGACGTCAACGGCACGATCGCCGAGCGAGCTCCGCCACGCCGCAAAGTGAGGCCGATCCTCAGCCTGACAGCGACTGGCGGGCATATGGACGCACGCAATTCGGACAGCGCTATTCGCCGCTGAAGCAGATCACGCCCGACAACGTCGGCAAGCTCAAGGTTGCCTGGACCTTCCGCACCGGCGATGTGCCGACGCCAGAGGATTCCGGCGAGACGACCTTCGAGGTGACGCCGATCAAGGTCCGCGACACGCTTTATCTCTGCTCGCAGCACCAGGTGCTGTTTGCGCTCGACGCCAAGACCGGCAAGGAGCGTTGGCGATACGATCCCAAGCTGGCTGCCGCGGTGATCGACAACTATGGGGTCGACGTGCCCTCGGGCGTGATCCGCGGCTTCGACGTCTATACCGGCAAGCTGGTCTGGGTCTGGGACTCCGGCGCGGCGGACGAGAACGAGCTGCCGTCGCCGACGCGCCACTACACCAACGGTTCGCCGAATTCGTGGATTGCGGCCTCGTTCGATCCGAAGCTGAACCTCGTCTACATCCCCACCGGCAATAACGGACCCGATATCTGGGGCGGCAATCGCAACGCGCTGATCGAGCGCTATTCCAGCTCGATCGTGGCGCTCGACGTCAACACCGGCAAGCGCGTCTGGTCGTACCAGACGGTGCATCACGATCTCTGGGACATGGACGTTCCGTCGCAGCCAAGCCTGGTCGATGTGAACACAGCCAAGGGTGTCGTTCCAGCAATCGTTCAGCCGACCAAGGTCGGCAACATCTTCGTGCTCGATCGACGGACAGGCGAGTTGATCGTGCCGGCACCGGAACGCGCCGTGCCGCAGGGAGCCGCGCCCGGCGACCGCACCGCGCCGACACAACCATTCTCCGAGCTGACGTTCCGCCCCGAGGCAAAACTGACCGGCGCGGACATGTGGGGCGGCACGATCTTCGACCAGTTGCTGTGCCGGATCATGTTCAAGCGGCTGCGCTACGAGGGCACGTTCACGCCGCCCTCGCTGCAGGGCACGCTCGTCTTCCCCGGCAATCTCGGCATGTTCGAATGGGGCGGCATCGCGATCGATCCGGTGAGACAGATCGCCATCGCCAACCCGATGTCGCTGCCGTTCGTCTCAAAGCTCATTCCGCGCGGCCCGCAAAATCCTCCGGCGCCGACGGCCGAGAAGCCTGTCGGCAGCGAGGTCGGGACGCAGCCGATGTATGGCACGCCGTTCGGGGTGGAGATCTCAAGCTTTCTCTCGCCCCTCTCCGTGCCGTGCTACCGGCCGCCATGGGGCTCGATGGCCGCAATCGATTTGAAAACGATGAAGGTCGTCTGGCAACATCCGAACGGCACCATCCGGGACACCACGCCGCTGCCGCTGCCTTTCAAGATGGGCGTGCCGATGCTGGGTGGACCGATCACGACCGCCGGAGGGGTCGCATTCTACACCGGGACCTATGAGTACACGATCCGGGCCTACGACGTGCGCGACGGCAAGGTGCTCTGGGAAGACCGCCTGCCGGCCGGCGCCCAATCGACCCCGATGAGCTACGAGGTCGACGGCAAGCAATATGTGGTCACCGCAGCCGGCGGCCACGGCTCGTTCGGCACCAAGCGCGGCGATTACGTCATCGCCTACGCGTTGAAGGACTGAACCGGGGGACGAATTTGGCTGTTACGAGCGGCGTGGCGGCGGCCATGGTTCGCATGAAATTCCATCTCGGTCGCGATCATGGTGCTGCCAATAGCCGGGTTCTCCCCGTCTCGCGGGCGCCAAGCCGACCAGTCGGGCAAAATCACAGTTGGGGGCAGACGCGATATGTCTGAGCGTGGTTGTGACCGGCCATGGGCTTGACGCCAGCCCCCACACGACTGCGAAGGCAAACGCAAAGGCAGCGACGCCAATCACGACCCCGATGACAGTCTGGCGCTGCCGCTGCCGATCATAGCGGGCCGATGCCGCGCGGAAACCACGTTGAAGATTACGCAGTCGCTTTTCAGCGCCGGCACGAACAGGATTGGGGCTCGGCAGGTGCGGCACGCTGGCTTCGCTCCGCCACAGAGGACAAATAGCTTGAGCAATATCGAGGCTTCTACCATGAATTGCGGGACTAGCGCAGGTGCCGCGCGAGCAAAAGGCTATCAATTGTCCGAATGACCACCAGCCAGCTTGTCCGAATGACAGGGAGAGCTGCTCAAAAGCCTTGGAGCGGGTGAAGGGAATCGAACCCTCGTATTCAGCTTGGAAGGCTGCTGCTCTACCATTGAGCTACACCCGCGACAGGGGCTCCCTAACACGGCCGGGCGGCGGTCTCAACTGTCCGTGGCGCTGCGTTGGCCGGCTTTCCTCCCTTGCGCACAGGCCCGGTTCCGCCTCGCGACGCGTCCCCTTAACAGCGGCGGTCATCCGGCCTATATTGAGGTCTCCCGCAATCAACGAAAGGAGGTGATCCAGTGTCTTTTACCAAGCGCTGTCACCTCGCTGGGATCGCCCGCTAGGCTTTGAAAGAGGCTTGGCATCGGGGCGCTCTCAGCCCTGGACCAGCGAGCAAGAAATCGGGCGCGACGGAGGTCTCCTCCGCCGCGCCTTTTCTTTTGGAATTGCTTCAAGGGATGAGCCGCACATCGGCTCAGATTGCGCGAAACCGCTCGCGCACCGCCACGGAGGCGACCAGCGCGCCAAGGCACCAGGCCATGACCGCCCGGTGGGGCTCACCGCTCAAGAGCACGGTGAGGATGCTGGTGAGCAGGCAGAGCGCAATGACATGGATGTTGCGGCTCACGAGCGAGAAGAGGAAGGGCAGTGCGGCGATCGCAATTTGCAGGACGCTCATGGCGCGTCGTTTTCGCTCAGCGAGGTTTAAAAACCGAAGATGGCCAGCACAGACGGGCGCTTGCCGCGGCGAGTCTCGACGATCCGTTCGCCGCCACGCTCGACGGAGCTGCCGTAATAGCGGTGGTGGCCCGCCTGGTCGTGCAGATCGGCCGCCTCCGACGTCCCTGCCCGCCGCGCATCGCAGATGATCTTGATGGTCTGACCCGACATTGCCGCCTCCGATAGCCCTTGATGGCTCTTGATGGCCATCAGTCGCCACGACTTTGGCCAGCGTTCACACCCCCGGGCGCTAATCGGGTTTCAGATTGGTTTCGTCAGCGTCGCCGTGACGCAATATATTACGCCGGCCATTGTCGGTATCGATGGCGGTCATACGTCCTTTGGGCTGCGCGCCCAAAAACAAGTGAGGTAAAAATGCTTTACGCGATCCTGGCCTACCACGTGGAAGGCGAGATTTTGGCGTGGACGCCAGAGGAGGACGCCGCCGTCGTCGCCAAGGTCATTGAGGTTCAGGCGCCCATGAGAGCAAGCGGCAACCTTGGGCCGGCGGCCCGTCTGGATGACACCAAGAAGGCCTACACCCTGCGCGGCTCCGGCGCAGGCATCGTGTTGGACGGGCCGTTTGCCGAGACCAAGGAGCAGCTTCTGGGCTTCCACCTCGTCAACTACGACACGGATGAGGAGGCCATCGCGGCGGCGCGGAAGCTGCGTGAGGTCAATCCAAGTGCAGTCTACGAAATCCGCCCGGTCAAGCTTTACGTACCGGCCGATGGGTTCGGCGCGACGCCATCAAGCAAATAGGCGCGGCCCACTCGTTCCGCCCGCCCCGGCGCCTCATCGGGGCACAGGGTCAGAAGCTGGAACCTGAGGCGGCTTTTCCCGAGGTGTTGTCTGCAGGTTCCGTCCAGCCGCATTGCGATTCGGCGGGGGATCGTTGATTCTGCTGGTTTCACCGGGGCGATTCGTGACGTCATATCTGGACACGCTCAATGCGGAGCAGCGCCGCGCCGTGGAGCATGGCGTGGCCGATGGTACGATCGTGGGCGCCCCTCTGCTCGTCATCGCCGGTGCGGGCTCCGGCAAGACCAACACACTCGCCCATCGCGTCGCGCATCTGATCGTCGCCGGTGCCGATCCGCGGCGTATCCTGCTGATGACATTCTCCCGCCGCGCCGCCGCCGAGATGGCCGGTCGTGTCGAGCGCATCGCCCGCAAGGTGCTGGGTGAGAACAATGCCGCGATCATGCGCGATGCGCTGACCTGGGCCGGCACCTTCCACGGCATCGGCGCGCGCCTGTTGCGCGAATATGCCGAGCGGATCGGCGTCGATCCCGCCTTCACCATCCACGACCGCGAAGATTCCGCCGATCTGATGAATTTGGTCCGGCACGAGCGCGGTCTGTCGAAGACCGAGAGCCGCTTTCCGGCCAAGGGCACCTGCCTGTCGATCTACTCGCGCTGCGTCAATGCCGAGATGGAGATCGAGAAGGTGCTCGGGGCGCACTATCCCTGGTGCGCGGGCTGGGCCGCCGAACTGAAGGGGTTGTTCGCGGCCTATGTCGAAGCCAAGCAGGCCCAGCATGTGCTCGATTACGATGACCTCCTGCTCTACTGGTCGCAGATGATGGGCGACGCGCTGATCGCGGATGAGATTGGCGGCCGCTTCGATCACGTGCTGGTCGACGAATACCAGGACACCAACCGCCTGCAATCGTCGATTTTGCTGGCGCTCAAGCCCGACGGACGCGGGCTCACCGTGGTCGGCGACGACGCACAGTCGATCTATTCGTTCCGCGCCGCCACCGTGCGCAACATCCTGGACTTTCCGCAAAGCTTCTCGCCTCGCGCCGAGATGATCACGCTCGACCGCAATTACCGTTCGACGCAGCCCGTACTCGCGGCAGCCAACGGTGTCATTGGGCTCGCGCGCGAGCGCTTCACCAAGAATCTCTGGACCGACCGTACCGGCTCGCAGAAGCCGCAGCTCGTCACCGTGCACGACGAGGCCGACCAGGCCCGCTACATCGTCGAGCAGGTTCTGGCCAATCGCGAGCAAGGCGCACTTTTGAAGCACCAGTCGGTGCTGTTCCGCACATCCTCGCATTCCGGCCCGCTCGAAATCGAGCTGACCCGCCGCAACATCCCGTTCGTGAAATTCGGCGGACTGAAATTCCTCGACGCCGCGCATGTCAAGGACGTGCTGGCGCTGCTGCGCTTTGCCGAAAACCCTCGCGACCGCGTCGCCGGCTTCCGCATCCTGCATCTGTTGCCGGGCATCGGCCCCGCGACCGCGCAGCGCGTGCTCGACCAGATGGCAGAGAGCATGGACCCGCTGCACGCACTCGGGCAGTTTCCGGTGCCGGCGCGCACGGGTGCTGACTGGACCGGATTCGTCCGCACCGTCGAGAATCTGCGCTATTCGGAATGGCCGGTGGATCTCGAGCGCGTGCGCCTCTGGTACGAGCCGCATCTCGACCGCATCCACGAGGACCCCGAGACGCGTCGCGCCGATCTGATGCAGCTCGAGCAGATCGCGAGCGGCTATTCCTCGCGCGAAAAATTCCTGACCGAACTCACGCTCGATCCGCCGGATGCGACCAGCGACAAATCAGGTCCGCCGCTTCGCGACGAGGATTATCTGATCCTCTCGACGATTCATTCGGCCAAAGGGCAGGAGTGGAAGTCGGTATTCGTGCTCAACGTCGTCGACGGCTGCATGCCCTCCGACCTCGGCGCCGGGACCAGCGCCGAGCTCGAGGAGGAACGCCGCCTGCTCTACGTCGCGATGACGCGCGCCAAGGACGATCTGCACCTCGTGGTGCCCCAGCGCTTCTTCGTCCACGGCCAGGCCGCCAAGGGCGACCGCCACGTCTACGCCTCGCGCACCCGCTTCATCCCGGAGCAACTGGTCTATCTGTTCGAGCGCACGGCCTGGCCGAAGGCCGGCGCAAGCGCAGCGCGCGCTGCATCGCAGGGACCGAAGGTCGACATTGGCGCGCGGATGCGGGGAATGTGGCGGTAGACGCAAGAGACAAGTCTCGGGACCTGTCAGGATGGCTGGAATAACAGAGGTCCGACATGAAAGCCGTCGTCGTCGAGCAATTCGCGCCCATCGATCAGATCGAACTGAAGGAAATCCCGTCTCCGCGCATGGAGCCCGGACAGCTGCGCATCCGGGTGGAGGCGGCGGGCATTGGCTTTGTCGACGGCCTGAAGATCGAGGGACGCTATCAGACCAAGGATTCTCTACCCTTCATTCCCGGGACGGAATTCGCTGGTGTCGTCGAGGAGGCGCCCGGCGCGCCGGGAGGTTACCAACCCGGCATGCGCGTGATGGGCATGACCCGATCTGGCGCGCTCGCCGAGGAAATCGTCGTCAGGCCTGAAGCGCTCCATCCCTTGCCGGACGGTGTCGCGGCCGAGGTCGCCGCCTCATTCCGCGCCAACTATCTGACTGCGCTCTACGCGCTGAGCGCGCGCGCCGCGATCGTCGCGGGCGAGCAGCTTCTGGTGCTGGGTGCAGCGGGCGGCACCGGGATCGCGGCCGTGCAGATCGGCAAGCTGCTCGGCGCCCGTGTGATCGCAGCCGCATCAACGCCGGAGAAGCGCGAGTTCGCGCAAACCCATGGTGCCGACGCTGTCATCGACTACACCCGGACCGATTGGCGCGACACGCTGAAAGAATTGACGGGAGGACACGGCGCTGACGTAATCTTCGACCCCGTCGGCGGCGAGATCTCGGTGCAGGCCTTTCGTTCCATCGCCTGGCGCGGACGCCATCTCGTGGTCGGTTTTGCCGGCGGTACGATCCCCGCGCTGCCGTTCAATCTGCCGCTGCTGAAAGGCGGTGCCCTGCTCGGCGTCGACCTCGCGCAGATCCCGACGCGCGAGCCCGATGTTCAGACCCGCCTGATGTCGGAGTTGACCTGCTGGCTCGCCGAAGGCAGGCTGAAACCTGTGGTCGGTCGCGTTTTCTCGTTCGACGACTTTCGCGAGGCGTTCAGGACGATGCAGACGCGCGGGGCGCTCGGCAAGATGGTCGTGCGCACTTCGAAATAGACGCACAAACGGAAACCGAGCATTTCCGGAAGTTGCCTTGTGACGTCGCGGTCGTCCCTTAAATCCGGTCGATCCTCCCCACAGAGACCTGATCGATGACCGCACCGCTCGAATTCGGACTGGATACCTTTGGCGACGTCACAGAGGACGTCACCGGCAACATGCTTCCGCATGCGCAGGTGATCCGCAATGTCATCGACGAAGCCGTGCTGGCCGACGAGCTGGGCCTCGACTTCATCGGCCTCGGCGAACACCATCGCGCTGATTTTGCGATCTCCTCGCCCGAAACCGTGCTCGCGGCGATCGCCTCGCGCACCAAGCGCATCCATCTCGGCTCGGCCGTGACAGTGCTGTCTTCGGACGACCCCATCCGCGTGTTCCAGCGCTTTGCGACGCTGGATGCGCTCTCCAACGGTCGCGCCGAAGTGATCCTCGGCCGTGGCTCGTTCACGGAGTCCTTTCCGCTGTTCGGCCTCGACCTGCGCAAGTACGAAGAGCTGTTCGAGGAGAAACTCGACCTGTTCGCGGCGCTGCTGTCGCAGAAGCCGGTGACGTGGCAGGGCAAGCTGCGCCCTCCGCTGAAGGAGCAGCTTGTCTATCCGCCGGTCGAGAATGGTCAGCTCAAAACCTGGATCGGCGTCGGCGGCAGTCCGCAATCGGTGGTGCGCGCCGCGCACTACGATCTGCCCCTGATGCTCGCCATCATCGGCGGCGATCCCGCGCGCTTTGCGCCTTATGTCGATCTCTATCACCGCGCCTTCAAGGAGTTCGGCCGCCCCGCGCAGCCGATAGGCGTGCACTCGCCCGGCTACGTCGCCGAAACCGATGAGCAGGCGCGCGAAGAGCTCTGGCCCGACTACAAGGCGATGCGCGACCGCATCGGCCGCGAGCGCGGCTGGCCCCCGATGGGCCGCGATGAGTTCGTCAGCGAAGCCGAGCACGGATCGCTCTATGTCGGCTCGCCGGAAACCGTGGCACGCAAGATCGCGAAGACGGCAAAGACGCTCGGCATTTCGCGCTTCCAGCTGAAATATTCGGCGGGGCCATTGCCGCACGAGAAACTGATGCGGAGCATCGAGCTCTACGGGGCGAAAGTGGTGCCGATGGTGCGGGAGATGTTGGGGTGAGGAACTCGCCTCAGTCCGTCTTCGCCCTACGGGCTTCGCCGGACACCACGCTTCGCCCTTCGGGCATCACGCGGCTGCGCCACGCGTAGCCCGAAGGGCGAAACGTGGTGGGGGAGGCAGGACTCGAACCTGCGAAGCCATGAGGCGGCTGATTTACAGTCAGCTCCCTTTGCCACTCGGGACACTCCCCCGCTCGACGGCAGCACAATCGGGCCGGACCTTGCCGGCGGACCGAAGACGGCCATGGAACGTGAAGGCCGCGACAGCCCGGATGGGGGCGCGACCGGGCGCGTTTATGGGCGAAGCGGTGGGGCAAAGTCAACCGAGGCGAACAGCTAAAATCGCCCTCGAACCCAGCCAAATTGCCATATTCCGGGACCCGTGACACAAGCGAGGCCATGAAGGATAAGAAATTCGCCCCGAGGGGGCCCCGCGGCGGGGCTAAGCCCTTCAACAGACCCGGGAAATCGGCTGGCCGGCCGGCAAGGCACGATCGCGATTCGCATGGCGATGGGCCGGTCATCCTCTATGGCTGGCACACCGTCGCCATGGCGCTGGCCAATCCCCAGCGGCGGATCCGCAAGCTGACGCTCACCGAGAACGCCGCCAAGCGCCTTGCGGACGAAAACATCGAGACCCGCGTCACCCCCGAGATCGTCCGGCCCCAGGAGATCGACCGCCTGCTCTCGCCCGACGCCGTGCACCAGGGCCTGCTCGCCGAGGCCGATGCCCTGCCCTCGCCCGACATCGAGGACTTGCAGCAGGACGGCATGGTGCTGGTGCTCGACCAGATCACCGATCCCCACAATGTCGGCGCCATCCTGCGCTCGGCCGCCGCTTTCGCCGTCAAGGCGATCGTCACGACGGCGCGCCATAGTCCGGAAGCTACCGGCGTGCTCGCCAAGGCCGCCTCCGGCGCGCTCGAACTGGTGCCTGTTATCACCGTGCAAAACCTCGCCCGCGCGCTCACCACGCTGAACGAAGTCGGCTTCCAGACGGTTGGGCTGGACAGCGAAGGCAGCGAGGATCTCTCGGACGTCGCGCTGCGCGAGCCGCTGGCGCTGGTGCTCGGCGCCGAAGGCAAGGGCCTGCGGCAATTGACGCGCGAGACCTGCAGCGTCGTGGCGCGGCTCGACATGCCCGGCGAGATCAAGAGCCTCAACGTCTCGAACGCTGCCGTGCTCTCGCTTTATGTCGGCGCTGTCAGGCTCGGGCTGATGAAGCGCTGACAAAACAAAACGCCCGGTCGTGAGACCGGGCGCTTCATCAACTCAACCGATCAAGATCAGTAATAGCGGCGCAGCGCGCGATGGCCGCCGTAATACGGCTGATAGCGATGGGCGTAGCCATAGCGCGGACCATAGCCGTAATGCGTGCGCGGCAGGTAGCCGTAACGCGGGCCGTAGCCATAGCGATACGGCCGGAAATGCCGGCGATAGGGATAGGCGACCGGCGGCGCGACAGCAGCGGCGCCATAGCCATAGCCGTAATTGGCGGGCGCGACGACTGCGTCTTCC
The DNA here is from genome assembly GCF_018131105.1 of Bradyrhizobium manausense. Lineage (NCBI taxonomy): Bacteria > Pseudomonadati > Pseudomonadota > Alphaproteobacteria > Hyphomicrobiales > Nitrobacteraceae > Bradyrhizobium > Bradyrhizobium manausense. Next base: position 15,666 of record NZ_JAFCJI010000003.1, read on the forward strand.
TGGTAGGTCGGATGCGGCGCGAAAGCACCCGGGCCGGTGTAGGTCGGGCCCTGGTTGACGTAGTAGTACTGCGTGCTCGGCTCGGCCAGGCGCTCATAGCCATAACCATAGCCGGCTCCATAGCCATAGCCGCCGCAGCCGGTATTGCAGCCGGAGAACACCGGCGCAACCGGCTGGCACGGGCTGAAGCCGCAAGCCATCGCCGGCGCGCTGCCCACGAACATCACGGCGGCGGCCGCGACCAGTCCCGAAATCATTTGACGCATTACTCTCTCCTGTTGATTTCCGTCTTGTTGGATTCTGACGTTTCTTAACCCGGCGGCTTGCCGGGCATTCCTGCATGCGGCCGTGGTCGAGGACGGCGCGGATGGTCGTTGACCTCTGGAGCGAGGATCACCGGCGGCGGATCGACCGGCACATCCATCTGCGGCGGCAACGGCGCGGATTGCGCACCCCAGCTCTCGTGATAACTCTCGGCGGGCTTCGGCAATTTGCGGTTCGCGGGCGGCTCGATTTCGAGGCGGCCGTAGCCGGGCTGCAAGCCCATGCTCGGGTAGTAGTGGCCGACCTCGGGGGGCTGTCGTTCTGCCACATAGCGCCCGCCGTAAATCGTGGGCTGCACCTGGACGTTCTTGCCAAGGCCCCAGACACCTTCGACGACGGTGTAGGACGCGTCGATATTGTTGATGATGATGGGCACGCCGGGACGGCCGGGCACGACGATATCGAAACCGCCGCCGGCCGAGGCCGACGCGGGCAGTCCGATCAGGAAGGCTGCAAGCGCCAAGGCGCGCATGGAAGTATCCCGGTTGTCCGGATCGCAACCTACCGGATTGCAGCATCGAGAGGGTTAAGGAGCGCTGACCAAATTCCGGTAAGCCTAACGTGCAAGGGTCGGGCGCCGCTCAAATGCAGCGACGCGCACTAGCGAAGTGTTAACGGCGGCGGCCCTTGTTCCCATGCGCTCACATCCGTTTGACTGTGCGAAATATCAGTCCGTTCCGTCGGAACGACTGCCGCTCACAATATTTAGCTCCCCGTCAATTCGAAGGGAGACGATCATGACGGCAATGAAAATCCTCGGCGCGGCGGCGATTGCGGCGACCATGTTGACCGGCTCGGCGATGGCGCAATCGGTCGTCACCAATTCCGGGCGCTGCTCAGCGCGATCGCCCGACGTCAACTGCCAGAACCTCGGATATCGCCATCATCGGGTAAGCTACCGCCACAGCAATGGCGACTGGAACAGGACCCATACCGGCTTCTGGCCGACGGACGTCGCGGGTGACGTGGCCGGCGCCGCCATCGGCACCGCGGGCGCGATCGCAACCGCCCCGTTCCGCGCGATGGACAACAGCTACGCCTATGACAATTCCTGGGACAATCGCGGCTGGGATAACCGCGGTTGGGACACTCGAACCTATGCCCAGCGCAACGGCTTCGTCTGCACGCCCGGTACCTGGTTCAAGGGCGCGGACGGCCGCCGGCACATCTGCCAGTAAGCCGATTTAGACAGCCTACACGCGAACAGGCGGCCTCCTCAGGCCGCCTGTTTCGTGCCCGCAGGACGTGTGCGGGTTCTGGCACTTTCCAACCAAGTCTGGTATTGCGACGCGCGGGCGGGCAGCCGGCGCATGCCGGCCCCTGCCCGCTTCCTCAAGGGCGTCGCCGGCTTAGCTCAGCGGTAGAGCAGCGGTTTTGTAAACCGAAGGTCGGGGGTTCAATCCCCTCAGCCGGCACCATTAGATTAGCCGACACCCTCGCCTTAACAATACGGCTAGACTCCGCCCCCATAGACAAGGCCGCTTGCACAGCCTCAGGGCGCCCGCTGGGCGCCCCAATCAATGCTGCCAGCCGTCCACGGGTCTCCACCGTGTAAGGCTCACCTGGCTTTCTGGGCAGCACCACGACACTCTCTACTAGTTCCCGGAAGCTGGCTGCTACTTGAGGGTCGACGCGATCCCCCGATCCGGAAATTCGCTCCAAATTCTGCCTGAAGCGGGCCACAGCGGTGGGATGCAGATCGACAGAAACAATGTTCTCGTCAGCGGCTGCCAAGTCGGCCTGAAGCCGCGACTTCTCTGTTCGTTGGTGCTGTAGCCGGGAAGCTATTTCTTCCGGTTCAAATTGCCCCTTCTCGACAGCTAGAACGAGGTTGTCGATTGCCTTCTGACAGCCCGCAATTTGCGCCGTAATCTTCGCCTTATCGCGGCGCGCGCTCGCAGACAGAGCCCGCCTTTCGGCTAGATAGGCTTCAACGAACTTGCCCATTTGCTTCGGATTGTCGATCTGGGCTTTCAGCCGAGTAAGAACAAGCTCCTCGATTTTTTCGATGTAGTAGCGCGTGCCGTTGTTGCAGGAACCGCTTTCGCGATGGCGCGTACATTGAATGCGGGGCCCGGAGCGGTCGTGGCCCATAAGCGACATGCCAGAACCGCAGGCACCACAGCGAAGCAAGCCTGACAGAAGACGGGTGGACTTTGGCCGCCTGCGAGACGCAGGGGTTCCAGCGTCAAGCCGTCGTGCACGAACCGCGTTGAACAGTTCGTCGTCGATGATGCGCAATTCCGGGACTTCCTGCGTAACCCACTCGGACTCAGGATTGGTTCGCGTCACGCGTCGTCCGGTTTTTGGGTCTTTGATGGACCGCCTCTTATTCCAGACTAAGCGGCCTACGTATCGCTCGTTCAGAAGCAAGCCCTGCCCGCGTGCGGTGTTGCCGTTGATCGTAGAAGCATTCCATTTACCCCCTCGCGGGGCCGCAATGTTGTCAGCATTCAAACCCGCAGCAATCGCGCGCGGAGACGTCCCCGCCGCGTATTCTTCGAAGACGCGCTTCACAACTGCCGAAGTCTCGGCGTTGATATCGAGAATGCCAGCATCCCCCTTTCTCGGGGTGTACCCGTAAAGATCGCCACCGGGATTGCGCCCCTGTCTCACTACACCGCCAAGACCGCGCCTAACCTTCTGAGCAAGTCCCTTCAAGAACAAAGCACTCATGGTGCCTTTGACACCGATGTGCATTTCATTGATTAGACCGTCAGCCATCGTATGAATTTCGACTTCTGCGAAATTCATATCCTCGAAAAGCTGTGCAATGTCTGACTGACTGCGCGACAGACGGTCCAAGTCTTCCGACAGGATGATATCGAACGACCCAGCGTGGGCTTCGCTGACCATCTTTGCGAACTGCGGCCGACCAAAGATCGAAGCGCCCGACGCAGCGCGATCATAGAAATTCCCTACGACCTTCCAGCCCTGCTTTGCGGCAAACTTTTCGCAGACAGCGATTTGGTCTTCAATCGATCGATCGTTTTGTAGGTCCGACGAATAGCGCGAATAGATCGCGACCCGCTTAGTGGAGCGTGTTGTCATTAGCTGCGCTCATTGCTTCGACATGGTCGATACGGGCCTGACTGCGGGCTAGCGCAATTACGAAATCGTCCAGCGCTGCTTCCAAATCGTCGCCTATGGATAGGGCAGCGTTTCCCGAAAAAAACTGAGCACAGTTACTGTTTGCTGGTCTTGGCAATTGATTTTCTTGCATAAATACTCCCCAATGCAATGAACTCTATATCCGACAAACGGTCGGATTTCAAATGTAATTAGAAACTATGCCTGATCGTGATTTCTCCTTATTGGCGGCACAGATCAGGGCCGCGCGTGCGTTGCTTGGTTGGTCGCAGGCTTACCTAGCTGAGGGCTGCAACATGCACCGCAGCACGTTGGCCGACCTTGAAGGCGGCAAACGCGAGCCGCACGAAGCGACGCTGTTCGTTCTGATGAGCGAGCTAGCAGCGGCGGGAATCGTCTTCACAGAAACGGGCGTGCAGTTTCGGAAGTGGCCGTCGAAGCCCTACGTACCGGCTGGGATCAAAGACCGGAAGAAGTGATCGCGCGGGTTTGGTCGACAGTTGCTATAGTCGGCGTGCACTTGGACATGAATGGGTGATGGAATGCGCACTGCCGAGGAATGCCGAAAGCTCGCAATGGCATATAGGAACAAGGCCGAAGTCGCCGGGGTCACCCCAAGGACCGCAACGGTACTCAAGAACATTGCCAAGAATCTCACGGCGCTCGCCAATCAGTACGAGACGCTGGCCGTCATTGCCAATGAGGAACGACGACACATTGCGCATTGATGCCAAGACCGCCTTGGCGTCGCCCTAACGACGCTGCTGGCTGGATCAGCCGCCTTCCTTGTGGAACGCTCACTAACATCACTTCGTTACCACATGCGGCTCGGGCAGCACCGAGTGGTAAGACAAGTGACTTAGCCCCGGCCTCACGATCCCCCTCGTTGCCGGGGCTTCGTTTTGCAATTGGAACAAATAGCACCACCGCAGGTTAGCGCTTCGGTATCCCGCCTCAACACCGTGATGCCATAAGAGGCCTCAACTGGGCTCCGGCTCCGAGTTGAGGCCTTTTTGTTGCTAATAGGCGCCGCGCGGGTTTTGAATTTTGACATCGACCCGGTTTGTCCTAGGCTTGGGCAATGACCTACGAACGGTCCCGAGAAGTCTACCGTCCCTACCGAGAGGATCGCGCGATTTTTGCGCGGGCCTATAAGCGCTACCTGGCTGCGTATCGGGAGAGCCTTGATCTGCTGAAGCTACCGCTTCCCGACACCTTCCTAGGCCGGAAGACACATGAGCCGTTCCCCAAGCTGGACGAGGATTAAGCGCTCTCAACGTCCAGTCTGCTGATTATCGACACCGTTGAGGTGTTGAGGTGTCCCAAACTGCATAGTCAGAGTGTCGCTCAGGACGCTAAGTTTCCATGCATGGGCAGAGAATTACTTGTGATTTTGGCCGCCGTCTCGGCCGGTATTTTTACCATCGCCGCCGTCGCCGTGCTCGTGTTCAGCCATTGATCTAGCTCAAGTGGAGCATGTGCGCTTCGTATCTCCTGGCGTGGACAGGAATACCGAGCGGGGCGCAATGATGCAGCCTTGGATGCTGTACGTACTGACTTGGGGGCTGACTGTCGTCGCCCTCGTCGCCATCCTGTCGATGGCGATCGCTTAAGGGCCGCCATCTTCAAGTTAGCCAAAAGCGCCTTTTCAGCGATTCCTAGAAAGTTCGCTTCGCACGCAAAAATATAGTTCCATAGGCGCTAACATAGGTTACTGCCCAACTTCCCACCTGCCGTAAAGTGTTACCATCACCGCGCGGCTCTCGGTATCTATCGGTGATGAGAACGCCCCAGCACAGCGCTCCCGCCTTCCTCGAAAAAGGAGCGTGTCATGACAAAGCATCGGCGTCGTTTCAAACAGACCACGTCGCTGGAAGAACGCCTCGCCGCTTGGTCGAAAGAGGTTCGTGAGCAAGCCGCAATGCTTCCACCCGGCCCCGAGAGAGATTTGCTGATTAAGAAAGCGAGACAGGCCGACGTTGCGTGCCACCTCGACGATTGGGCGCATTCGCCCGGCTTACAGCCACCGGACTAATTCTAAGAACCATTAAGCTTCGGCAGGGCGACCGGGGACTTCCCCATGCGGCAGCCTGAAGAACTGGAAGGTCGTTCCTACGTGATCTACGCGTGGGAGCGCACAAGCGCCGGGAGCGACGTGACAAGGCGCATGCTCGTCCGTTCAAGCGAGCGGATTGAACTGTCTCGCAAGCTTCTCAAGGGGCTTCCCACTCCTCCTCCTGCGACTCGGCAGAAGCGCTCAGAGAGTGATTAAGACCGCGTCTGTAAACGGTCCTACCGCCCCACGTTCCTCAAACGGAATATCAGATTTAATGCGCGACGAAATCATCCTGAAACAATAGGCCGCTTCAATCCGCATGTCCGGGACGACCCATGTTTGATCCTTAGAAGTTTTCACCCGGGGCTGGATTTAAGACCTTATCATTTTAACTAGCGGAAAGGGTCGCCCGATCAGGCGGCCCTTTCTGATTTCGGCTACAGATCACGACCGGTTGTTAATTTCTTTGGCCGCCAAACTCAGTTCGAAATCAGTTAGCTGCTCAATAAGCCGCTCTACAATTTGTTCGCAGTCGGATGGATCGAGCGAATTCACACCGCGCGCTACAAGCTCGATTTCAAGAAGTTTGGCCAGCATGGCTCTGACGCTCATTGGCGATCCGTTTGCTTAGACCTTACTTTCGCTTTCGTGCGTTACTTGAGACAGACGGCTGCTTTAAGCGGCCTCTTCTTAGCGTCTTAAGCGAGAAAGACCCCGGCCAAAATTGCTGCCGAGGTCTCCTCCCAGTTATCCGCAACCGAAGATTGCCACTTTTTCCCGGTATCGTCCAGCGTGGAGTCTAATTGGGCCCGGAATCAGTTCGGCATGGTCCCGTTCATGTCAGTGAATGGAAATGTGCGGTGACGTTCACTGTTGAAATATACGGGACTGCCTTGGATGGTTCGGAGTGGCTCATTCACCGGACCACAGTTTTGGCGTTAAACCCGCTTGCAGCGCGCAAGACGGCGGACACTCTGCTAGCTGCGCGTAAGAAGGCGACGCGCGCTTGTGAGCTGAACGCGCAGGGAGAGACGATTTTCACCGTCAGTAAGTAAAGGCGCGACGGCCCCAACGTGCCGGAAGAGGACGGGCGACGCCGGGGCCGCGAGCGCGCCAACGCGAATACACTAGCGCACCAACCGCCCAACAGGGCGAGCGGCGACCTCGTTCCTAGGCAAATAAAGCTTCGAAACGAATGTGCACTTTGGTACGTAGGAACCTCGGCACAGCGCGAGGTGATTCGATGCTGGAAATGCTGCTAATCATGACGGGCGTTGGTGCTACCGCGACGATAGCAATCGTAGTCGCTGGATTAGAGTGGCGAGCGCTCTTCGGCTACTGGCGCGGATCGCGCGGCAAACACCCGTAATTTTCCGATTGAAAGTCGAAGGCCGCCGGTCTGGCGGCCTCATTGATTTGTGTCCGCAGACCGACCTTCCAGCTAGCTCCAACGAGGCTCCGCCTCTTGGCCGCGCGGCATCCATAAAGACACATCGCTGGCCGGTACTGTTCGCTCTTCGTCGTGCTCGCAGATGGCTATCGTTAGCGCGCCATCCGCAATTTCAAATACGAATCCCGTCAATCCGTCCAACGTCGTCACGTACTGGCCCACGTCGTACTTAGTCATGCTCTGCATTGCCCCGTTCTCTTCCCCTTGCGGAATCAACAACGGGTCAACATTGCCCCAATGCAAAATGAATTGCAACTACAACAACTTGTACCGAATATAGCTACACTTTTAGTTGCGTTGCTCCGATTTTAGCTACATCACACCTTACGCACCAACACAGTCTCTCCCCTCGCCCACGCGGCGTACTTTCGCGCCGTCCAATCGCGCTGATCCCGCCATTCTTGGAAATCGGCCTCTGTCCGTTTCGACAAGAAAACTTCCCACGACGCAAGGAATGCGTCGCGTGCGCGCTCAAACGTCGACGTAGTGCCAGACGTGCATTCGCCGGGATTACTGCCTGGATAGAAGCCACAGGACCAACTCCACGGATCGGAGTCCGTTGGGTTGCCGGATCGCTTCCCAATAGTCCCAACCCGGACGTCACCATAGTAGACGTGCCAGCACTCTTCGCGGGCTTGTCGGTCGCATCGGCGGGTTAGCATGGGCATCGCCCATGATTCCGCCGAACGGGCTGTACGGGAAGCCGCTAGGGGTTGGGGCTTTGAATCCGGCGTGACCCGCATTGCGGTCAAGCCATACTTATTCATAGGTCGCGGCGCTTCGCTTTGCAGTGCAAACGCTGACCGCTCTAGGTCTATCGCCCTTGCAGCGCGAGTATTAGCAGCTAGACTCGCTCTATGGCTGCAATGCGGGGCAAAAATGATACTCCAGAAATTCCGAGTTCTAAATTTTCGTTCTATCGAGAATAGTGGCGATATTGACGTCGAAAAGATAACAGCTCTGGTGGGACGCAACGAGAGTGGAAAATCTAACCTGCTCACAGCTCTTGCTTCACTAAATCCCGCTGGTGGTCGCAAAGACCTCAATTCGGTAAAAGATTTCCCCAGAAGTAAGCGCATTGAGGAATGCAAGCCGAACACACACGTGGTTTGGACGTGGTGGGGACTGAACGAAAAGGAATCCGAACAGCTCAAAGATTTGCTCGGGAGCGCTCCCGAGGATATCACGATAGGCCGTGGTTACGCGGCCGCACAGTTCTGGGTCAACGTCAACGCTAAGCAGCCTGAGATTGATGCAAAAAAAGCAGCTAGCACAATCAAGCGACTTAAACCGGTAGTCGAACCAAAATGGGCTGCGCTCGACGATGCACTCAAGACACCGTGCAATTTGGCATGGCAGGCGCTTGAGCAAGCTTTAACAAACGGCAATGCAAAGGCGTGGTCTGCCGCCGTGATTGCAGCCACGGCAAACCTTCGGTCATCACTGGGCGCGGCTGGCGTCATGCTCGATGAAGCACAAGACGAACTTCTAAATCAACTTGAGTATCCAGCGAATGCCATCGCCAACTTCGACAGCAAGCGAAGGAAAGCCGAGGAGCTTGTAGAAGCCTGGTTGCCCCGCTTCGTTTACGTTTCAGACTTCCCCGAATTGCACGGCTATCAAGACCTTGAATCCTTTACGCAGCGACGAGGCCAAGATCCTTCTTCGAAGGAACGCGAGAACAATTTCGAAAAGTTGGCCAAGGTCGCTGGCTTTGATCCAGCCAATCTGAATGCCAATCGCAACAACCACGAGCTACGCGGCCAAATCCTCAATCGAGCGAGTTCTCTGGTGACAGGAGAAATTCGTCGCCTTTGGAAGGACCGTAGACTTATGGTTCGCTTCGACATTGACGGTCAACACGTTACCATCTTGGTATCAGATCCGAACGCTCAGTACCCCGTCGAAGTTAATCTCGACGAACGTAGCCGTGGCTTTCGCTGGTTCTTTGCGTTCTATATTACGTTCTCAGCCGATACACAGGGAGGTAATTCAGACGGAGCTATCTTGCTACTTGACGAGCCAGGTCTGTATCTCCACGCAAAATCTCAAGAACATTTGCTGTTGCACCTTCGAAAAGACTACGACAATCAGATCATCTACACCACGCACTCTCCATTCATGATTCCCGCAGATTCGATCGACGTTGTAAGAACGGTAAACATCGACGAGAACAACGCATCAGGTACCACCGTCACGAAAACTCCTACCGGAGATTCACGCACGCTGTTCCCGCTGCAGGCCGCTTTAGGATATCAGCTCTCGCAGACGCTATTCGTCGGACACTCAAATCTCATCGTTGAGGGAGTGACAGACTTTTGGATTCTGTCTGCGGTCAACGCCCACTTGCAGACGATTGATGAACCCGCGTTGCCCGATGAACTCACAATCACACCTGCCGGCGGGGCAGGCAAGGTGTCCTATTTGGCTGCACTGCTGGCGTCGGAGGAGCTAAATGTCTTAGTTCTTCTCGATGATGACCGAGCCGGTAGAGAGACCCAGAAAGACCTCGTAGCCAACAAGCTCCTGCGAAACACCGCCGTCCTCTTCGTAACCGACGCCTTCACACCAAAACCCTCAGAGGCCGACATTGAAGACCTTATCGAACCAAGCGTCTACGAGAAGCTAGTGAAGGATACCTACAAAGCCGAACTGAAGGGAAAAACACTGGCCTTGAATTCCAACATTCCGCGAATCGTCAAGCGGTACGAGGAAGCATTTGTTGCGGCAGGCTTAGAGTTTCACAAGACGCGCCCCGCGCGAGAGTTCTTGGCTCGCATGGGGGTCGACCCCAATACAGTCCTCTCCGCAGCGAGCAAAGGCCGCTTCGTTGCAATGTTTGACGCTGTCCGAAAGCGATACGACAAGATCAAGGACCGCGCGCCGTTTACCTAGAGTGTGAGGGCGGCCTTCGCGCCGCCCTCTTGCCTTCCCTTAAAGCGCTCGCATCTTCTTAGCTTGCGTGACTGTCTTGACGATTGTTCCTGGCAGAGAGGATTTTAAATCTGCGATTTGCTGATTCACCCTTGCTAACCCGGCTTCGTCGGCGCCGCGTGCGTCAATGGTGACCGTAACCGGTGCCATCACAGAACCGCCAGGCGAAACACCGTTAGGCAGGATTTGCGCGCCCTTCGGCACGTTCATCAGTTCAGGCCCGCGCTCGCCAACGATTGACCAACCACCAGGCGCGCTATCCGTACCGTCCGCGAACATTGGGAACGACAAGCCACCTGTACCGGCGCCTAGACCACTAGACATTGTCGGGGACGAACCACCGAACAGATTGAACGACGAACCGCCGAACGCTTTGCTCCACAATGAATCCACAGCCATAGACATAAGCTTGTCATCAATCTTGTTAAGCGCGTTGACGCCTGCAGTCTGGAACGACGACCAAAACGAGTTACCGGCCGCCATTGCGTGCGAAAGGTCTTGCGCAAAGCCGGTGATATCCGTACGGGCTTCGTTGCTGAACTCTCTTACCGCGCTGTTCATCCGCATTTGCGCGGCTTCAGCGCTGTTAAGCGCCGTCGTGACGTCCGGGTAGATGTTCTTCAGAGACGTGGCAATCTGCAAGTCTTGCGGCGACAGAACCGCCGTCTGACTGGCAAAGCTAATGCTGTTGGCAACCTTCGCCTTCTCAAGAGCTAGCGCAGCATCCCCGGCACCTTGGGCTAACCGTTCGAATCCCTCGCGCCGTTTGTCAGTGGTACTGATCCCTTCCCGCTCTGCCGCAGCTTCCAACTGCGCCATGGCCTTCAGGCGCTCGATATTGTCGGACGTTGTTCCGACCGACTCCGCAGCGGCTTGCTGCGTCTTCGCGTATTTCAGAAGCTGCTCCGTCGCGCGATCCAAAGAGTCGTCTGGCCTGTCTCGCCCCGCAACCCTAGACGGACTCAACGACTCGTAGTCGGAAGCCGTAAGACCGGCTAGCGGGTGTTCCCTAGAGCCAGGATCGGCGGGGTTAGCCTTGTCAAAGGCAGCATCCATCTGCGCTGCAGTCGGATACGACGGCTCTACGATACGGCTTGCCGCGTAACCCGGAATGGTTGCCGCCGCTTGGTCGCCGTTCTGGAACGAAAAGCCGTCCCATAATGCCTTACCAAAATTCGTCCAAGTGCCAAGTTCGAACACCGGTTGGTCGTGCCATTCGGTAATCGCATCGTGCAGCTTGTCAGCGTTGATAGTAAGTACGCCGTCGTCGGCCGGAACCCCTGTCGCGGATTCGAACTGCTTAAAGCTTTCGTCGCTGGCCTTCTGAATTTGCGCCGGGTCAATAGATTTTACGAACCTGGCTGCTTTCTCAATCAGGTTATCAAGGAACGGCAACACTTCATCAAACGCCGCCTTCATGTACATAGACCATTCGACGCTGGACTTACGCCAACGTTCGTCGAATTCTGCGGCCCGTTGAATCGTCTCTTCGCTAACAACTACGCCAGCGTCTTCAGCGGCATTGCGTATGCCGTCGAACCCGTGCGCCGCAGATTCAAGAAACGGTATCCATTCCTTGGTATAGCCAAGCATCTGAGCTATGGCGATTTGGTCTTGCGGGGTCTGAGCCCTTCGCACAAGGTCGCCCGCAGTCGTCAACAACTGCGTTTCGGTAATCAACTGCCCGCTGGCGTTCCTGATACTGAGTCCGTTAGCGTCAAACTCTTTGGAAAGCGAATTCGCGTTGCGCTGTGCGTCGTTGAGAAGCTGTGCGGACTTAGTAAGGCCAGAATTGATCTGATCTGCGCTTAGCCCCGCAACCTGCCCGCCAAACGCCACGGATTGGAAATCGCGCACCGACAAGCCAGCCTCACGGGCCGTAGTCTGCATGTCGGCAAGTTCTTTGTTGGCTTTTGCGATGTAGTCGACAAAGCCACCTAGAGTCGCGATAGCTCCAACACCAAAGCCCGCGAGCGCGGACAATGACACGTCGGAACTGGACTCTACTCTAGAAATCGCATCGCTAAGGGACTCGACAGAACGTGTTGTTCCGTCGATTCCTTCGCCCGTCGCGCTGATTGTTACTCTGCGAACGATATCGCCTTCGGCCATGTATGTATTACTTTCATTGAAATGTGATGTCTCTCTTGCTAAAAGCCCCGCTCACGATCAGGAGCCCCAATGGCAAAGAAGACGAAGAAGATTGCCCGCCGCGAATGGACTGCAGCGGACGTGAAAGAGTTGCGCGCGCACTCGAAAGCACGCACGCCAGTTGTGAAAATTGCAAAGCAGATGAAACGCAGCGAAGGCAGCCTTCGCCAAAAGGCAATCGCTTTAGGTATTGGCCTCGGCCACCAACGCTAGCTCAGTTCCGGTGGTAGAATACCGGGAGCGTAATGCAACCAAGCTCCAGTATCCCGATTACGCTGCTACTTTTCAGAAGTTGCCATAGCGGTTTTATTCGGGAAGACTCCCCCCATTTGAAAGGACCTTTTTCTTTGGGGGGCTTTATGCCCGAGACACTAGAAGCAATCGTTTGGTGTGCAGCGCTTGCCACATGGTTGATGATCCTATTCGCATTCATCAAGTCGGGTCTGAAGCCGTTTGCGAGAAGCATTCGGAGATTGGCAACGGCTGTTTTTGGGACCAAACCAAGATGAGCTAAGTTAGGTTCGCCTGCCTCGCGCGACAGGCAAACTCAGCCTGCTTTCCCAGAACATTTCTTGGTGGTCGCCATACTGCGCCCAAAGTGCAGCTAGTTCTTCTTGCGACTTAAAGCGGAAGAATCCACACGATGGGTCGCCGCGAAGCCATGCTTGCGCAGCCGCCGATAGGGCCTGCCGCTTATTCAACGTTCTTTTCCGTGGCGCCATCTATCACCGCCTGTTAGCAGGCAGTGCAGGCGGTCGACCGGATGCCGCCTCACCAATATCGAGGCCGAGTTCTCGGAACAGACGGGCCATGCCAATCCGGCTATCCCGCTCGATGCCAACGGCCGGATGCGCTCGCGGGCTTCCAAACCGGTCCTGGTACGTCATGCCTTCTTTTGCAATGACCTTCCGGGCGTCTTCTGCGCGGTCATAGGCCTCGCAGGCCTTGGTAAGAAGAATAATGTGATGCGGCTCGAATTCGTACTCTGCAACGGCGCCGCTGAAGAATGCTGCGGCGTCCTTGCTAAGGTGCTTGGGTGGTTTGTAAGTCTGTGTAGTCACTACTTCCCTTTCTAAAAATTTGATTTGAACGGGGTCACCGTCCGTAAAAGTTTTCCCAATGGCCGGTTAGAGCCCCGAAGGCCCTTAAGACTCGATGCCCCCTACCCGTTCGCCTTACGTGGGTATCGATACCCTGCGACGTGGTTGATCGTTTGGCTATACAGCCGACGTGTCAGTCCTCAGCGATCGGTCAATGAGTAGTCGGACGCGACGGACTGCCAAGAATCCTAGTCTGGCTCCGATAGAACCAGTCTTGAGGGTGCCGCCGCTGGTGAATGAGTAGCGCCAAAGATCAGCGTCACTGTCTCTCTGAAGTGAGTAAAACACTTCACGGTGGAAACCAGAGTGCTCGGTTAGCAACACTGCATTTTGCGGCATGGCGCGGATCAAAAGTTGTCGCTTTAAAATACTGCTATCTGGACTCAATCAGAAGATGATTGCAAGTAGCAAAACACGCCTACGGGATCGCTCACAGTTGCAAAAACAACAAATTCGCCTGTGATCTACTTCACTAGTACGCTGCAAGGGTCTGCCTAGACTTGGCCCATGTGGGGCCTCATCGTACGTGCCATCATCGTTCTGGTCGTCGCGTTCGCCGCGATAGCCGCGATCTACAGCGGTCCATTCCAGCCGCTCGCCACCGCTTCCATGCCTGCGGTGAACGTGCCTTGACGGGCAAGCACTGGACGTAATGCTTAGCGGCGAAACCGCGCTTCCTAGCCACAAAGGGCGATGCGGCGTCCCGCCCCGCTTTCCTTGATCTACCGCAAGTCTCCCTCTCGGCAGGACTCAAAGATGCAGCGGTGGCAGACAGGGGGGTTGAAATGCTCCGAGTTCTTCTGATGTTTTGCATCACCGTGACCGTCACGCCGGTAATTGCAGAGGAATGCGCGGCTCTTACGGGCCGGATGCGGTTTGCCTGCGCTGTAGCGAAATACCCGGCGTTCAGCGCCCAGGTTGAGCGCTGCAAGGATGAAGCCCGCGCGATGGGCCTACGCTTTGGGCGAGGCGACCCCGCTTTTAGAGGCTACGTTGAAGGCTGCTTACGGCGTATCGTGGCAAGAGGACGAAACTTCGCGAGAGAGTGACCAGCCAGCGCCACCAGCGCGCTGTTTGACAGCCTGCCTTACCCAACACCGGCCAAGAGGCGAAACGCGCCACGGGCCATGCCAGCCCTTCCTTGGGCCATGACCACCGCCCCGCAGGTTTCTTCTTTTCTCAAGAATCCTCCCCACAGCGTGACATCCGTGACAGGGTATAGACCCCTGTCACGTCACGTCACGCTAAGATGGGCCGTGACATCCGTGACATGTCACGCGTGACCTCGAAAATGTCACGGTAGCCAAACCCGGGCCCCCATCGCGCCCACATGGCTTGCCTCTATCAGCCTGCCAGAAGCCCGGTGGAAGCGCTGCCTAAGTGTCTCGGCGTCTAGGGCAGGCTCCTTAGCCAGGACGTCCGCGTAGAACCTGTTACGCCAAGCGTCACGCGTGACGGTCGGGACGCCGTCCGGGTAGCCCAGGTCGACAGGTCCGGGCTCGCCTCCATCCTTCTCCAAGACGGTCCGCAAGGCCTCGAATGCCTTGGCGGTATTCCCTCTCAGATTAAGTCCGTCATCCGTTGATGCCGTGAGGCTGCCAGGCATAACCTTCGTCGGCACGACTACAGGTGCAGTAGTTTCGTTTCCATCCGGGTCAACGCCAAGCGACACAGACTCAAGTCGGAAGGCAGTTATCACGCCTTCGTCCCCGTCGTTCGCGCCGGTACATTCCAAGACGAACGACTTGCTTTCGCCCTTACCCGACGCGGTGACGCCAAACGACACGTCAATAGCACCGTCAAGATCGATAGCGCCCTTGCCACGGTCGCCCTCCCATCCCGAATGATGGACTGCGGCGACGTGCGCACCGGTTGCCCGGTGAAGTTCGTCAACCGATTGAATGTACCGTTGCATATCCTTCGAGGCGTTCTGATCCCCACCGCCGAAGGTTCGTGTGACCGTGTCGACAATGATAAGAACGCATTGGTACCCGCACTTAGCCTCAAGAGCGCGTACGGTGCTGGCCAATGCCTTGGCATCGACTAGCCCGCCCGTAAGGTCTAGCTTTCCTCCGACTACGACAAACGGAATGCCGAAGACCCCATGCTTCTTACGCCAGGCTGCAACGCGCCGTTCAGTTAGCGATTTACGCTCAGCGGCGAAGAAGACAACCAAGCCCTGTTTCACCTTCCGGCCGTGCCAGTCTACACCGGCTGCAATGTGGCAGCCGATATCGCAGAGTAGAACGCTCTTACCGGTGCCCGGCTTGGCGACGAAAAGAGAAAACTCGCCGACGCCTAGGAAGCCCTTTACAATCTCTTCCTTCGTCACGGATTCATTGACGTCGTCGAACCACGTCACATCGAAGCGACTATTATCGTTAGCCGCCGTTGGCGCGTACCGTTGCCAGACGTCGCTTAGCTTAACTTCGGAGCACCGACCATTCGCGAAAGCGTCCCGTGCGTCCTGCCAATGTGCTTCATCAACCTTGTTCGCCGCGAAGTTGACCCGAAGGACGTTGCTGGTTCGGTCATACTCCGAGAGGCGATCTGTGATTTGCCCAAGCCTGAAGGCCGCTTCGCAAGCGACGGCGGGATTAGCTCCCTTCCAGCCGCCCACGATGCTCCGTATAGCTAGTTCACCAATCTCAACGCGCGATTTTTTCTTTACCTCGGACATATCAGGCAGCGGTCTTCACGTGCTGCAGATATGACACAAGAGTATTCACAAAATCATCGAACGTCCTGATTGTTCGCTGATATCCGACGCGCCTAACGACCGTCCGCAAGGTCGTATGCCAGTATTCGTCGGCCCAAGAAAAATGTGGGTCGAGCAAGCCTAGCTGATAGTCCGTCATACTATCGGCATCCGCCGAAAATCGCGTTAGCAGTTCGACGGCCAGCGCATTACGCGGGTCTTCGGGAAACTTCGATTGCAATGATGCGCGCCACGGAATGCAATGGTTCAGCGCGTACTTCACGGACTTCTTCAGTTCAATATTCATGTTCTCTTTCTGAAATTAGATGGCGCCTGACTTACCTCCGGTCTAGGCGCCGCTATGGATCGTTAAGCCGCAACCCACGCCAGGTATTCGCCACCGCTGCGTTTCCCGAAGATATCGAGCGGCGTATTCGCCTGGAGGAATCGACGCGGGCCGTTGGTGGCATCCGGCGTCGGGCCAATCGCAAAGTAAATATCGACGCTAGAGACAATCGAGAAAACTGCAGCGCCTGCGAGTTCACTCTCGATAGGGCTTGCGTTGGTCGTAGTGCCAGCACTAGCCATGTTCTGACTCCAAACGCATTCGGCTAGAAGCGCGACCGGATGTTGACGATTGGAAACAGGTCCGGAGAACCCGCAACAGACATGAACGCCTGAAAAGGCCATATGTGTTTTTCCTAAATGATGTTATCCGCGAACGGCAGCAGCGAGTTGGGCCAGGGCGCGACTGAAGCCGTCGTCGTCGCGCTTCGATTTTGCGTATCTTACCCGCGCTAGATCGTTGCTCGGTTCCGAAACCAAGCTCAGTTCTTTCAAATCTATTTCGTGCAGACGTCGTCGAACCTCACTGCCCTTTGGCATTAAGGTGAAGCGCCGGCTGACGTAGCCAATCGAGGCACCGTTGAAAGCTGGCGGGTTCATTCTTAGCAACGCAGCCACATCATCAGCGCGACGATTCCCAATCGCTAGGCGACCGCGAACTTTCAAACCGCGCTCGTCCTCCTCCATATGATCCCAGGCCCCGATTGGAAAAGCATCCTCCAACAGAGGACCGTTTGCATGCTGAAGAAGCATCGGAGGGAGTCTCCCTTTGCGATGCCAATCGGCAAGCGTTTTTTGAAACGCTCCGCGGTCGATGGAGTCCCCGTGTGAGTCGACGTTGCCGAAGAATGCGCCGTAGCCGTCCACGCGTCCTTGGTCATCTACGCTTAGGTCACTCATCCAAGAGCTTTCTCAGCGCCAACTTGAAGCGGTCTGCCGCTTCGTCGGCAGACGTCTCTATGTCGTGATCTTCAATTAGATACAGCTTGCCATTGCGCGTTTCGTACAGGCCAGCTTTTAGCCCTCCCTTGAATTCGACCTTGGTTGCGCCGTCTGGGGAATATTCCATCGCCATTAGCGAAGCTCCTCCGGAAGCTTAATGTACCCGAGAGACGCCGCCTGCCTAAGAAACTGCATCATGTCGCTACCCCGGTCGAACACCGAGTCCTTAAATACACGCTCCGTTTCAAGCCGTAGAGGTGGCCAGAAGCCGAAATTTTGCCCGGCAAGCTTCGCTGCCGTCTGCTCAATTCGCTTCAAGGCGGGAAGAGCTTGAGCAACGCACTGCGCCACGATTCTTTCGTCGGCCTCAATGGCGGGCTGAACTTCCTTGCGAACCCGTTGCTCTCTCTCTTTCAGAGCTACGGCGTACCGCTCTTTATGAACTTCGCAATCTTCAATCGCGATGAAATGAGCAGTCTGGGCTTCTGCGATCAGTAGATGGTGAGTCTTCCGGGGACTTGGCTCTTCATTCCGAAGAATGGCAGCTTTGCGTTCTGTGTTGTACTCCTCGAAATATTTTGCTGAAGAGACCCTGCGAACATTCGCTTCTGTTTCGTCACAGACGCGCTTCGATTCAGTGTAGTCTCGTTCTAGATTGATGAAATTAGAGTCAGTCTTGCTAGTCATTATGTATTCCGTGAAATTAGGCAGTGGCGTCGTCGTAGAGAGCCTTGGCCAAGTGGGCCAGTGTGTGTCCGCTGATCGTGCAGGTGTGCAGCACGCGGATGAAGCTGGATGGCTGATCCTGAATTGGTCCGTATCTCGTCTCTTTCACTCCGTTGGGTGTTTCAGTCGCAATCGTGATGCTAGGGAACGACGTGTCGATAACGACGCGCTTGTTCATTTCTCGCGCAGCAACGCGGAGGCTTCTGCTATCTTTGACACCATCCTGAATTTGCGACTTCGCCTTACCGAAGTTTTCAAGGATGGCTGCGATGGCATCGCCCGCCCGATCACCATCGGGCGACTTAAGGGTCGAATAATTTTGCGTCGCGTTGGCCAGGTTTCGAAGCGGCTCGTTGAGGCAAAGCGCAATGCCCCAATCGGCAACGTGTTTCGGCTTCAGCTTCTCCGGTGCCGGGCCGCGCTTTTCAGAAAGCGGAAGCACCTGTCCGCCGATCAAGGACGCAGCGGTATTTCTCACCCTCGCTCCCGGAAAGCCGGCGGCCACAAGGTGACGTTCAAATTGCTTTACAGTGGGCATTGATATTCCAATCAACGATCTTTCGTCTTTGGCGGTCCAAAAAAATGCGAGCGCCCTCCCGCCATGAAGGGCGCCCGCGCGAGTTCAGTCCGCCGCGAGGGAGCGGTGGGCTGGGCTGAGTAAATCTGTCAGGGGTGGCCAGTGGTCCGGGCACAAAAAAGCCGCCCTTATGGGCGGCCCGGACGCAATAAGCACATCTAACTGTTTTGTACCCCAAAACGGTACAGAAGTCAAGGTGTATTTAGAAATAATCCTGATATATCAATGATTTGGTATGGAGGTGGCTTTGAAATCATTGGCCAAATTCCGCCATTTGTCCAACTAATTTCAGAATGATTTCTAGCGCCACCTCGCTAGCGGCGTTCCAACCACAAACCAAAGCTAAAAATGCCGCTCTGTTCTTGTCGGCTATGGTGGGTGATCCCCTCAGCCGGCACCAGCGCTCAATGCGCCTCCCTCAACTTGAAGCCTTCGGCACGCTGCCTTGTTGCAGATGCTCGACATCGACGCCTGTGATCTCCACCCAAGCATATTTCGACCGCTCAAACACCGACTTGACCGGCGCCGGAAGTTTCGGATCCGCGATCGCGCCGACGGCAACACCGATCATCATGGGAAACTTGTCGGGCTTCCAAAAAACCGTGGAGCCGCAATCAGGACAAAAATAGCAGCGGACCTTGCCGCCGCTCTCGCCGGCGCGAACATATTCCTTCGGCGTCCCTGAGATCGTGACGGCATCGACCGGATAGAAAGCGCCAACGCCGAATGGCGCGCCGGTCCGTCGCTGGCATTCGAGACAATGACAGGCCGCAACCAGCTTGGGCGGCCCCGGTAGCAACAGCGCAACAGCACCACAACTGCATCTGGCATCGATCATCGATCCACTCCCGTAATTGCTCTGCCCGGCCCCTAACGCGGCCATCGAGATTGCAAGCTTGTCCTGAACGAAGAAGGCCTTGCTGTTCCGGCCGAACTCCTTTTAATCCCCGGGCCGGCACCATTCGGGCGGCACGCCGCTACAGATCGAACGAAGCAATGACTGGATATCTCACCCAATCTCTGAGCAAGGCAGCCGCCGGTGATATCAGCTACATCGTCGGACTCGGCCTTCTCATCTACGCGGTGATGCTGCCGCCGATGCTCGTGGCCGGACACAGCTTTCAGCCTGTACCGGAGCCACGCGGTACGAAAGTCGAGATTAGCACGGCTGATGCGGCAACCTTTCGCGCCTCCTTTTCCAATCCAGCGCACGGACCGTCGACTACGATCATCAAGGACAAGCCTGCCGCCTCTCCGGAAGGCGACTGTCCTGTTCCGCCGAATCTGGCACCTCCCCTCTCGAGGTGATGACAGCCGTGTGGGCCTGTCAGACCGCCCCCGCGCCATCGGCAGGCAGCTCATCCAACCGCCAGAGCCCGAGGCTCTTGTCGCGCCAGCCGCCACCGCCCTCATCGCAGCGCTCGTTGATCAACTCGCGCGGGGGCGGCCAGTCGAACGGTGCTCTCGTCATGTTGAGCGCGCGCCAGTCACCATCCTCGCAATCGCGGTTGTCCCCCCACTCAGGAAACGTCGTGACCAGCAGGAATTGCGCGCCGCTCGCACGAAAGCCGGCCATTGCGCGCGCGATGTTCTGAAAACTCAGATGCACGAGACAGTCGCGGCACAGGATGACGTCGCAAACGGGCAGCGGATCGCGCGTGATGTCGGCGACGAGAAAGCGGCAGCGCAGCTCGCCTTGCGCCACGCGCGCCATGTTGGCCGCGATCAGCGACGGCACGATGTCGACGCCGGTATAGTCGACATCCAACGTCGTCCTGCCGATCCATCCGGCATCTCCGCAGGGCGCATCGAGCAGCGAGCGCGCGCCGAGCCGTTGCAGCAAGCCGGGCAGCTCTTCGCGGATCGCGGCGGTCGCGCAATTCTCGGAGCCGAGGCCAGAGACCGAGGTGACAGCGCCCCACAGATTGGTCCGCTCGATGCGCTCGAAGCGAGCCGCAAGGTCGAGACCGACAAAATTCTCACGGTCGGCCACGAACCGCTCATGGGCGAGCACGGAGGGACGATCTTCAATCATCGGGGGACTCGCGTTCGAGATTCCGTCGCAAACGCAATATACACGCGGAGCATCGCATCCGAAGCGTCTCCCCAGCGAGCCGGCTCATGATGAGCTGACGCGCCCCGGCCTTGTACGTCCGCGTGGGCTCAGGCCGCGCGCACAGTCCGCAGGAATTTTCTGACCTCGTCCTTCAGCCGGTTGCTGTCGGTTGCCAGCATCTTCGCGGTGGAGAGCACCTGCGAGGACGCCGAACCGGTCTCGGCCGCACCGCGCTGCACGTCGGCGATGTTGGTCGAGACCTGCTGGGTGCCGTGCGCGGCCTGCTGCACGTTGCGCGAGATTTCCTGGGTCGCTGCGCCCTGCTCCTCGATGGCTGCGGCAATGGTCGAGGACACTTCCGACAGCCGCTCGATGGAGGCGGAGATGTCGCGGATTGCCGTCACCGATTCCTGGGTGGCGTTCTGGATGCCGGAGATCTGCTGGCTGATTTCGCCGGTCGCCTTCGCCGTCTGCTCGGCCAGCGTCTTCACCTCGGAAGCGACGACGGCGAAGCCGCGGCCGGCTTCACCTGCCCGCGCCGCCTCGATGGTGGCGTTCAGCGCCAGCAGGTTGGTCTGGCCGGCAATGGTGTTGATGAGCTCAACGACATCGCCGATCCGCGTTGCCGCAACCGAGAGCTCACCGACCCGCTCGGTGGTGGTGCGGGCCTGGTTGACGGCTTCGCTCGCCATTCGCGCGGATTCCTGCACCTGCCGGCTGATCTCGTTGACCGAGGACGACAATTCCTCCGTCGCGGTCGCAACCGACTGGACGTTCCCGGTAGCCTCGCCCGAGGCAAGCGCAACCACCGAAGTGAGTTCCTGCGCGCGCTGCGCCGTGGTCGCAAGCGTCGAGGACGACGCTTCGAGCTCGGTCGACGCGGATCCGACAGTGTCGATGATCTCGCCCACCGCGCGCTCGAATCCGTCGGCCAGATTGAACATGTCGCGCTTGCGCTGCTCCGCAACCTGCTTATCGGCTTCCACCTGCGCTACCTTGAGGCGTTCGACTTCAATCGCGTTGGTCTTGAACACTTCGACCGTCCTGGCCATCTCGCCGATCTCGTCGCGGCGATCCTTCTCGGGCACCTCGGTCTTGAGGTCATTGCGCGCCAGGCCTTCCATGGCAAGCTTGAGCCGGGCGATCGGCTTCGACATCGCCACAAGGCCGATGAAGAGCGCGATCGCAATGCCGACGATCAGGCCGCCGGCGCTGACGCTCGTCACGGTCCAGACCGCGGATTTGGCGTCACCCTCGATCGCTTCCTTGCGCTTGGCGACCGCCTTCGACGTGTCGGCCGTGAACTTGGCGACACGTTCGATGGCCGCATCGATCAGCGGATCACACTCCTTGTGCGCACGATCGGCGGCCCTGGCATTTTCCGCCGGGCCGTTTGCGGCTGCGCCGGCCTGGAGCACCGGATCGCAGCCGGCAAAGGCGGCATTCAATTGCTCGCCGACGCTCCTCGTTTCATTCGCCCGCGCTGGGTCATCCTGCTGCGCAGCGTTCAGAAACTGGCCGACTTCATTGCGGTTCTGGTTCGCGATCTTGAGGCGATTGGCGTTGCCCGCCTCGGTCGTCTCGGTGAACACCGCATAGAGGGCCGCATGATAGGTCTCAAGACGACGCTGGACGCGCGTGAGGTTGAGAGCTGCCGACTGCATCGCCGTGAGTTCGCTGAAGCCATCGACGGTCGCGGAGAGCTCGCGAATGCCGAAGGCCGCGACTGCGACCAAGGCAACGCCCATCACGGTCACGATCAGCCCAACCTTCAACACGATCTTCAAATGATTCAAAAAGCGCATCGCAAGCCGCCTGTTCAAGACTCCAGTTCCAGAAAGCCGGAACCGTTCAGCGGCGACATTGGAACCCGCTAACCTTAACATTTGATACAAAATGTCGCGCGTGAGCTTACGGGAAACTACCCATTTGAGCGCTGCACGTAAGTCTCACGTAAGCTTCGATCGTTTATAGCGGCGCCCGCTCTCCCCTCCGGCCGGAACCAACCACGGGGCTTGCTTGTTCTCGCCCCATGCGGATCCGAGAAGACAACCGAAACATGGTCCTGCTGTCGACGGTCACGCTGTGCTGCGCGGTTGTCGCCGGCGCGCTCGCGGTGCTCGAACCGGTGTTTGGGCAGGCTCCTGACCAGCAGGTCGCCGAAAGCAGGCCCATCGACAGCGCAAGCCCGGCATCGGTCCGGGTGGTCGGCGCTCCCTTCGTGCCCAACGTCAATCCGCGCCAGCGCTAGTTAGCGATCCGGAGAAACTTCCCGGCCGTCATCTGGTCGGGTGCGGGCGCGTACCAGCTCCTCAACGAATGCGATCACCTCCGCCCGCTTCTCCGGCGGCAATGACAGGAAGGCGCGCACGAGCCGGAGGCCCTCCACTTCGTCCGATGGTTCAACCCTGACATCCATCCCTCCAGTGTCGGGCGACCGGGAAAAATATGCAATCCCTTGCCGATCGCCCGCTTGATTCGGCGCCCCGGCTTTGGTGGAATAGCTGCAACAGGGGTGGTGGATCATGAAGTGGATCAGAGAGCGTGACGCGCTGATCGCGCAGACGCTGGCCTTCGTACAATCGGTGTCCGCCCGGAAGGACGACTTTCGTCAGCCGGATACCGTTGCGTCCGCGCCGGTCCCGGCCGCGGAGATCATCTCCGTCCGAGCCGCGGCCGTCGCATTCGAACCCCGGCAAGCCGAACCAGCCCCGCACGTTGCCCCACCGCCGCAGCCCTTGCCGGCGCCCCCGCTACGGACGAGCGATGTCCGCAGCGAGATGCAGGCCCGCATCGCCAATTTTCGAAAGCATCAGGAGCGTTTCGAGCGCGAGCGCGAGGAATATTGTGCGGCGACGCTGAGCAAGCTACGCGCCGCCATCGGCGACGTGGCACCACCGCCGCCAACCCGGAAATAGGGCCGGCCCGCCTACAACCACGACCACACCAGCCAGAGATTGGCTGCGCTGGCGCCAAACAGTGCCAGCGTCAGTGGCAGGAGCATATGCCCGCAGCAAGTTTTCAGGTCGGTCGTCATGGCCGGAAACATCCGCTGATTCCGCCAAACGAGTCCCAAGGTTTCTTTTTTTGCGGATTCAGGACTCGTTAAGGACTCAGGCCCCGCCAGCCCCGGCCTCTCGATCACGCCCCCGTGATCAATTGGGAACCCCTCGCGCCACGACGTCGTTAACGCGTTTTCCGGGAGCGGCAAGCATGCCTTACGCCCTGTTCTGCAACGACAGCCAGATCAGCAAAGCCTATCCGAGCGAGGCCGACATCTGGAAGCTCGCGCAACGGAGCGGACTGGTGGTGGACATCGGCACCGACGATGAGCGGCAAGGCCCGCGCCGGGTGCTCGACAATGACTATGAGATCAAATCCTGCCGCGCAGCCCAAGGCGAGGACCCCGCCAAGAACAAGGCGGACGCCGAGCGGGAATCCCGGATCGAGCTTCAGCTCAACTCGTGAGATCCAAAGACCGCAAGCCAGGTCGCAGGATCTGTTCGGAAGGCCGCTTCACGCTTTCAGGATGTGGTTCAGGGCGTCGCGGCCGCCAGCGAGGCCTGCTCACCGGCGAGCGACACGCACGCCTTGCGTCGATGCAGCCCGCGGATCGCCCCGGTCACCTTCAGGACCTTGCCCAACGCACAGGACGCGTCTTTCACGAAGGCGACCTCGTAAGGTGCCAACATCAAAGGCTCGGATTTGAGGATAGTTTGGGCAGAACACGGCAGGGCGACGAAGCACGAAATCACCACCACTGACGCCAAGATACGCATGTTCGTCGTCCCACAGCCCGGCAACTCTCTAATAACGCCTTCCGGCGCGGGAGTTCCGTAAGTCCCAAAAATTATTTTTGCTTTACCCGATCCCCGTGACACGCGTGAGAAGGCGCGCGCCTGACCAATCGCGTGCAAATGACGCGCCAGATGGTTCACGCAATGCAAACAAGCAGGCCAAACGAAAAGGCCGGCGGGAAGCCGGCCTTTGTTAAGTCGCAGTCGCTCCTGGGCGCCTCAGTAGCGCGAGGCCGCCGGACCGCCCCAGCCGAAGCGATAGTTCACACCGACCTTGACGGTATGCTCGTCGTCCCGGCCGCGGACGCCGACGATCTCGCCCGGACCAGTAGCGGAGGTGAAGGTGGTGCTGCCGAAATTATAGTACTGGTATTCGGCCTTCGCCGACCAATTCGGCGCAAACATGTATTCGAGGCCAGCCCCGACGGTGTAGCCGTCCTTGCTGTTGCCGCTGGTGGTGAAAGTCTGCGGCACGCCGGCGAAGTTGACGCCGAGATTGTTGTTACGCCAGGCATAACCGCCCTTGGCGTAGAGCAGCGCCGGGCCCCAGGTGTAACCGAGGCGGCCGGTGACCGAGCCGATCTGATCGGTGTTGGACGTCACCTGCGTCCCCAGCGGGAACGTGACGCCGTTGTTGTTGGTCGGCAGCCAGGAATACTGGGCCTCGACACCCACGACCCAATTGGGTGCGAACTGGTAATCGAAGCCACCCTGCACACCGCCCATGAAACGGGCGTCGCTCGACTGGAAGGTGTTGTCGCCGGCGAAGGCGCCGCCGACATGGCCGCCGATGTAGAAGCCGGTCCAATTGTAGATGACCTGCGGCGGCGTATAGGCCGGAGCCTTGGTGTAGGTACGCGCCTGCATGTCGGCCGCGGCCGCCGGTGCGGCCAGCGCCAGCAAAGCTGCGGCACCAAGCAAAATCGTCTTCATGATCGTCCCCGTTCTTTCATTTACGACACTCAGGAAACAACGTGGCGTGAATTGGGTTGCTTCGCGTCGATGCCGGAACGTTGATCGTTCGTTACTGTGACGGGGCGGCAACATCGCGATTTTGTTCCATCACGTCCGCCTGTCACGACCGATTTTTTCATTCGCGCAAGACCGGCCGTAACACTTTGTCGCAACTCAAAGCCACCCCGTTCAAAGCTCGCCAAAATGTGATCCAGCGGCTCCGGCGGCACCTGTCCTAGCACCGTCCGATGAAGGCAGGCTTTGAGCTAACGCGCCATCTTTTCCAGTTCCGGAAAGGGAGCGTAAACCGCGCCGGCGCAGAGCTCGCTAGTGCGGTCGACGATGCGGTCGCCCCGCCCGTTGACGAAGATGGCGGCCCGTTCGCGCATGCCCTTGTAGCTCCCGTCGCTCTCGCGGGGCGTGAAGTGCAGGCAACTGACGTAGAACTGCCGACCGCCAACCTCGCGCAGCACCGGATCGGCCATGCTGGCCTCACGCACGCCGACAGGATTGTTGAGATAGGTGCGCATCAGAGCCAGCGTGTCTCCACGAAAATTGTCGGGAAACGGCTGAGGCCCTCCGGCCTGCCCCCCCTCCATCAGGGATGGACGATCACCATCGCTGCCGAAACAGGCCGCGAGCGCCAGAGGCAGCATCAGGATCGCCGCGCGTTTCGCCAATCGCCCCAAGGAATCAAATTCTCCGGCCATTCAGTTTCGGAGAAGTTCTAGCCCCAAGGCCGCGCAAAGGGAATTCGCTTCCGGCTGTCGACAAACAACACCGGCCCGCCGTCACGGCCTCGCGCTTTCGCGCGAAGGGTGACGAACGGGCCGGACCTGAACTCCGCACGAGGCGGCGGGGCAATGCCAGGGATGCCGCCTCGCTGGGGTCAGTGGTTAGCTACGCTTCTCGGCGGTCGCCGGCTTGGTGAGGCCCGACTGCGTCTTCGGCGACTTCTTGGCCGACAGATGTTTGTGGTGATGGCGATGCGCCCGCACCGTCTTGTGCTCGTCAGGCATGAGCGCGGCGTTGGCGTTCATCGCCTTCACCTTGGTGTCGACCTTCGCGCCGGACTTGATGTCGGCAGTCTTGGCAGTGGCCTTGGCATCAGCCTTGACGCTGGCGTCTGGTTTGACGGCGGTGGTCGAGACCTTGCTCTGGGTCTGGTCAGCCTTGATCACCGGTGCGGTCGTCGTGGTCTTGCCGGCTTCAGCGGCGAAGGCCGGAGCTGCGATGACCGAAGCTGCGAGCAAGGCTGCGGAAATGGTCTTCAACATGATGGTCTCCTCTTGGAAGGATCTTGAGGCGGCGCCCTCTCGCCGACCCTTCGATCATGGGGAAAGCCTAGGAGCCGCGCTCTGAACCCGTTCTGAAGCGCGCGGCAGGCTTCCGTTCATCTGGATGACAAGTTTGTTATCTTGCCCAGGCAGCGCCGAACGGCCGGAACGATCGGGAATGTTTTTATCGGCCGGGTGTTCCGGTCATTGGGCAATCGTGTAGGATCGCCACGTTCCATTCGGGAGAACTTAGATGCGCAAACTCTCTACGCTTCTTGTGCCGGGACTCGTCGCCATGGCCTTGGCGGCCGGGCCGGCTCTGACCAGCGCCTATGCCGCCGGCGGTGACGAACCCTCCTCGCCGCCGAAATCGGACTCCTCGTCCAAGAAGGGCAAGAAGAAAAGCTCCTCCGTCAGCGATCCCAAATTCCTCGCGGCTTACCGCACCGCCTACACCACGATCTACGACAACCATGACTACACCGGCGCGATTGGCCAGCTGAAGTCGCTCAAGCGCGACGACGTCGCCGACGTTGCGAACCTGATTGGCTACTCCTATCGCAAGATCGGCGACTATCAGTCGTCGAAGATCTATTACGAGATCGCGCTGAAGGACGATCCGAACCACGTCCGCACCTGGCAGTATTACGGCCTCTGGCAGCTCGAGCAGGGCAACCGCGAGCAGGCGCAGTATCACCTGAACAAGATCGCCTCGCTCGCCGGCACCGACAGCTCAGAATATCGCTCGCTGGCTGCGGCGCTCGACAAGCCGACCGGCGCGACGCTCGTCTACTAAAGACATCGAATGTTCGCATGACGCAAACGGGCACACCCTCGGGGTTGTGCCCGTTCTGCTTTCTCGGATAGCCTTCTCGCACCGATCTTTCCTCGCAAATTGGTGCGCAATGGACACGTGGCTGCGATCCGCGATCGACTACACCGGCTCCTGGATCGAATTCCAGCAAACGACCTTCCAGCAGCCGGGCGTCCTGATCGCCTTCGTCCATCGCGGCGAGGTCGTCGCCGAGCATGCGTTTGGTCTCGCCAATCTCGACACCGGCGAGAAGCTCACCCCGCGTCACCGCTTCCGCATCGCCTCGCACTCGAAGAGCTTTACCTCGGCCGGCATCATGAAGCTGCGCGAACAGCGCAAGCTCCGGCTCGACGATCCCGTCGGCCAGTATGTCGGCGGCCTGCATCCACGTGTCGCCGAGACGACGATCGCGCAGGTGCTCTCGCACAGCGCCGGGCTGACGCGCGACGGCGCCGATTCCGGCCAGTTCATCGACAGCCGTCCGTATCTCAACGCGAAAGAGCTTCTCGCCGAATTGAAACTGCCGACCGCGATCGAGCCAGGCACGCGTTTCAAATATTCCAATCACGGCTTTGCCCTGATCGGCCTCGTCATCGAAGCAGTGACGAAGGAGCCCTACTCCACCTGGATCAGGCGCGAGATCATCGAGGCTGCGGGCTTGCGCGAGACCGAGCCGAATACGCCGCTTCCGAAGGGCGCGCTGTTTGCGCGCGGACATACGCGCAAGCTGCCGATGGGTGAACGCGGCGTGATTCCGGGCGACAATCCCGCCCACGCGATGGTGTCAGCCGCGGGCTTCGTTGCCACCGCCGCCGACACCGCACGGTTCTTCGCACAACTCGCGCCCAATGCCAGGAAGAGCGTGCTGTCGGTCGCGAGCCGCCGGGAGATGACGCGGCATCAATGGCGCGTTCCGCAGAGCTTCGAGGGCTATTACGGCCTCGGCGTCAACGCCGGCAAGACCGACGGCTGGGACTGGTTCGGCCACGGCGGCGGCTTCCAGGGCTACATTTCCCGGACCTGCTCCATCCCCGGTTGCGAGCTCTCAATCAGCATCCTCAGCAACTCCATCGACGGCGCGGCACCGTTCTGGATGGACGGCGCGATGCAGATCCTGCGCGTCTTCAAGACCCGCGGCGCACCTGACCGACGCGTGCGCGACTGGACCGGCCGCTGGTGGACGATCTGGGGCGCGACTGACCTCGTGCCCGCCGGCAACCGCGTGCTCGTCGCCAATCCGCAATTCAACAATCCGTTCATGGATGCCGCCGAGATCGAGGTGACCGGCCGCGACACCGGCAAGCTCGCCTGGGCGGCCGGCTATTCCAGCCATGGCGAGTCGGTGCGTCGCGTCCGCGACAAGCGCAACAAGGTCAGCGACGTCTGGCTCGGAGGAGCAAACCTGAAGCCTGCGGCCACGGTGGCGCGCGAGATCGCGCGGCGCTACCCTCCGCGCAGGAAACGCCCTACTCCCTGATCAGCGCTTCGACCTCGCCGCGAAACGCCTGGCGCGAGCCGTCGCGCGAATAGAACATGTGGCCGCCGGGATAGACGACGAACTTCACGCGCGGCGTCGCGAAGGCCGGCAATTGGTCGAGTGCCCGTTTCGTTCCGAAATAGGGCGTCGCGAGATCGAACAGGCCGTGCGCGACCAGCACGTTCAGTTTCGGATCGGTGGCGAGGATCTGACGCAGCTCCGACAGCGATTGCGGCGGGCTGATGCCGCCGCCGAAGTCCCAATTGCGCTCGACGGCGCCGTTGAGGACTTCATAGGAGCCATCCGGACGCCAGTTGAGTTTTTGCGTCAGCACATCGACCGCGGCGCTCGTCAGCGGCGCCTGAAGCGCATCGCCGGAAGGATCGCCGAAGCGCGAGCTGCTCGAATCCGGATAGGGATCGAGACCACGCACGGAAGCATCGTAGCGTCCCGTTATCATGCCGTTCTTGCGATCGAGCTCGCGACGGAATTCACCGACGTCGAACCGACCGGCGAGCCTGCGGCTCACCGCCTGGTCGATGCCGGTGAGCTCGGCAACCTTGTCGGCCAGACGATCGGTGGCCGCCTTGTCCGCCTCCCCTTTGACGAGATCGGCGAGGAATTCACCGCGAGCATAGGCCTCCACATCGGCGAGATCGCTGCGCTTGACCGGGCCCTTCGCTTCGCGCGCCACCGCTACGTAGCTCGGCAAGGTCGCGACATATTGCAGGAGGCTCGTGCCGGTGAACTCGCGAAAATCCAGCAGCGGCGACACCAGGATCAATCCCTTGACGCCGACTCCGTGCTGAAGCTGCAACTGTCGCACCACCTTGGGCCCTCGGATGCCGCCATAGCTCTCGCCCACGACATATTTCGGCGAGGTCAGACGGTTATGTTTCTCGAGCCAGCGGCGAATGACGAGCGCAATCGAACTGACGTCACCATCGACCGAATAGAACCGCTTGCGCGCGTCCTCGCCACTCGCGATGACACGGCTGTAGCCGGTCCCGACGGGATCGATGAAGACGAGATCGGTGAAGTCGAGCCAGGTCTCCGCGTTCGGCTTCACCTCGGGCGAGGCCGACGGCGACAGCCTCTCGCCGTCGAGCGGCAGCCGCCATGGCCCGACCGCGCCGAACTGGAGCCACGCCGAGGATGCGCCGGGCCCGCCGTTGAACAGGAACGTGACCGGGCGCGTGGCGCGATCGGCACCGTCGAGTTCGTAAGACGTGGCGGCGATGTCGGCGAGTGGCTCGCCCTTCTCGTCGAACACACGGATCGAGCCGGCGGTCGCGGCGAAGTTGAGCGTTCGGCCCGGCAGCTCGAGGGTCTGCCTGGTCGTCGAATCTCCGGGAAGACGACGATCGGAAGCCGATGGCGAAGCTTGCGCAGCATTCTGTGCATTGCCGCCGCGCCCGCCCTTCTGTCCCACGGGCGCTGCCGTCTCGTTGCGCGGCTGCGGCGGATCGTCCGCCAACGCCGGGCCCGCGAGCGCCAACGCAGCGACGGCCAGCAGCATCCCCGCACGGCGCGGCATCGGAAAGCTCATCACCATGATTGTTCTCCCTGCCGCGCTCACGGCTTTTCGATCACAAATCTAGCCGCCAATTGCGACGGTTTGCGGGATCGGAGGCCCCGGAAGGGTTTTCCGGGCCGATGAAGCCGGCTTTTGCCGTCAAACGGACGCTCGGCCGGCGAGCCCGCTTGCCTTGCCGTCCGGTCATCCTCGACAATACAGGCCCAGGTCGTATAGACGACCTCGGCGGAACTTTCTCGAGCCAACGGCACCTGCCTGGAAGCCATGACCAAGCCATCGCGATACGACCGGATCGCCTTCGTCGCCAGCCCGAGCAGCGAGGCAGAGGCCGCCTTCCACCAGCTCACCTCGCAATATGGCAACTGCGATCCCGGTGAAGCCGACGTCGTTGTCGCGCTCGGCGGCGACGGGCTGATGCTTCAGACGCTGCATCGCCACATGCGCTCGGGCAAGCCGATCTACGGCATGCACCGCGGCACGGTCGGCTTCCTGATGAACGAGTACTCGACGCACGATCTGCGCGCGCGGCTCGAGGCGGCGCATGAATCCGAGATCAACCCGCTGTTGATGCGCGCGACCGACACCAATGACCGCGTCCACCTGCACCACGCCATCAACGAGGTCTACTTGTTCCGGCAGACCTCCCAGGCGGCGCGCCTGCGGATCCTGATCGACGAGCGCGAACGAATGCCCGAGTTGATCGCCGACGGCGTCATTGTGGCAACGCCGGCTGGCTCGACCGCCTACAATCTGTCGGCACAGGGCCCGATCCTGCCGATCAACGCAGCGCTGCTGGCACTGACACCCATCAGCGCCTTCAGACCACGTCGCTGGCGCGGCGCCCTTCTCCCCAACACCGCCTATGTCGTGATCGAGGTGCTGGAAGACGACAAGCGCCCCGTCGCGGCGGTTGCCGACCACGAGGAGGTCCGCAGGGTCCGGCGCGTCGAAGTCCTGTCCGACAAGACCATCTCGATGCGCATGCTGTTCGACCCCGGCCACAGCCTGGAAGAGCGCATTTTACGCGAGCAGTTCGGGTATTGAGCCCCTCCCCGGGCGCTGGGCGGCAACCCTTCGTTAACCCTCGGCACGATATGGTTAACGAAGGTTGACCGCTTTGGCCTGGGCGTCATGTTCCGTATCGACTTCAACAAGCTGCGCTTCCTCGTCTGCGACGACAATCCGCACATGCGCCGCATCCTGCGGACGCTGCTGCATTCGTTCGGCGCGCGCGAGGTCTACGAGGCCGAGGACGGCGCCACTGCGCTGGAAATGTACAGCCATTACGTGCCGGACATCGTCATCACCGACTGGGCGATGCCGATCTTCGACGGGCTCGAGCTGGCGCAGATGATCCGGCAGCCGGAATCCAAGGGCAACCCCTACGCGCCGATCATCATGCTGACGGGCCATTCCGAGAAGCGCCGCGTCACCGTCGCGCGCGACGCCGGCGTCACCGAATTCCTGGCCAAGCCGATCTCGGCCAAGGGCCTGTACCAGCGCATTCTCAACGTGGTCGCCAGTCCCCGGCCCTTCATCAAGACCAAGACCTATTTCGGCCCGGACCGGCGCCGCAACACCAACTCCGCCTATATGGGTCCGGAGCGCCGCGTCGGCGAAAAGCACGAGGTGCTCCAGCAGCCCTCGCTGCTCGACAAGGCCCGCTCCTCCATCTAGCGCGACGTCTCACCCGACGAGGCAGGCATCATGGCGAAGAACAGCGCAAAGGACATCGAGGTCAAGGCTTTCGCCACGCATCACGTGATCACGCAGCCCAATCCGCTGCGTAAGGTGCTGCGCCGTGTCGAAGACAAGGACATGGACGATCCGATCGGCCGCGCCGAGCAGGCGCTTGCCGGTCTGTCCGGCGAGTTCAAAAGCTGGATGGCGACCGAGGTCAACCGCCTGTCGTCTGCCTATGTCGCCATCCGCAACGACGGCTTCACCAAGGCGCGGCGCGACGAGCTTTTTCACGCGGCGCACGACATCAAGGGCGATGCCGCCACGTTCGGCTTTCCGGCCGCGGCGGGGGTTGCCGAGAGCCTGTGCCGCGTCATCGAGCACGCGCCGGATCTCGAGAAGGTGCCGGCCGAGCTGTTCATGCACCACATCAACGCCATCCTCGCCATCGTGCAGGAGAACACCAAGCTCGACAGCATCAGCGTCTCCGCCGAGCTCAGCCGCCGCCTGCGCAAGGTCGCCGACGACTACCTCGCCGACGTCAACCGCGACCGCCCCGAGCATCTCGAGGTGATCCTGGCACCGAGCATCGTGCCGGCGGAGTAGCTCTCCGCTCTTTCTTTTCGTCATTGCGAGCGCAGCAAAGCAATCCGGAAACCCCTCCGCGGGGGACAGACTGGATTGCTTCGCTGCGCTCGCAATGACGGAGTTTGTGGGACGAGTTCGGACTAAGCTGCAATCAGATCGTCGTACATCGGATCGATCGTATCTTCCTCGACCAACTCTTCACAGAACAGCCTCGCCTCTTCGCGCGCGGATTCGGTGGCGAAGCGGCGCAGCAGGACCATCAGCGGCTCGGTGGCACCGCGATCGGTCTCGCAATGGGTGAGCACGCGCTCGACCATGCGCCGGCGCAGCCGGGCTGCGGTGTCGTCGGTGTCGACAAAGCCCTGCTCGTGGCAGGCATCGAGCGCGACCTGGAACGCGGCGAAGGTGGCCTCCGGCAGCCCGGCGCGACGGAGTACCGCGTGCAGGCTGTTGCCGCCGCGGTCATGCAACAGCGCAGAGACACGCGCCAGCGGCAGGTCGGCGAGTTCAGCGAGCGCGGCATCAAACAAATCGAGATTGCTCGACAGCAGCGCCCGCAGGATCAGGCCTGCGGTGAGCTGGCCGGTCACACGCAGATGCTTCACCAGGCCCTGCATGTCATCGCCGCGCGAGCGTGCAGCGATGTTCATCGTGGAGCGATCACGTGCCTCGGTGGTCATCCGCTCGGCGCGATCGGCGCTCAGCCAGTTCCGCGCCACGACGAATTGCGCCAAGGTCTCGGAGAGCTTTGCGACCAGCGCGGCGCGCGTGGCGGCGGGGATGTCGTCCAGCACCAGCATCGCCTCGCGGATCGCCGCGAGATGGCCGTGACGCTCGACGATGCGAGTCCAGGAGAAGGGCGCCAGCTCGGCGTGCGGATTTTCGATCAATTCGAGGGCCGCGGCCGCGCAGCCCACTTCAGCGATGGCGGCGCAGACCGAGACCGGCAGCGCGATGCGGCGGGCGACCGCGCATTGCACCTCGTCATTGCCGGTCGCGACGATGTCGACGAGATCGGCGTCGATCAGCAGCGGCGAATGTTCGAGCACGGGAAGCGCCACGGTCGGCTGGTCCGCCGACAGCGCCCGCACGATCGACGCCGGCGCATCCGTGCTGCGCGCGAACGCCTCGGCCATCGCCTGCCGCACCAGCGGCGACGGATCGTCGAGCAGCATCAGCAGCGCGCCTTCAGCGGCGACGCGGTCGTCATGGGAGAGATCTGAGATCAGCCAGGCCCGGGCCAACGCCCGTGTTGCCTCCGCCCGCTCACCGGCGGGCGCGGTCCTGATCCAATTGATGAACTGCCGAACAATCATGGTGCTTCCGGCTTACGCAACGAAAAAACGAAACGGTGACGGCTTGTCACCTGCAACACAAAATAAACCACGACGCTTAACAAAGCGTTCACCATAACTGGCTGGTTTTATTGATGATTTGTTAAGGGCTGGAAGTCGCCCAATGGGCGCCGCCGCGCGCTAGCTCGAGAATGTGCCGCTGCGATCACTGAAGAGATCGAGCGGCTGCGGCGGCCGTACATCAGGCGTCGTCGATGCAGACGAGGTGAGCGAGGCGTTGTTGCCCCACAATTTCTGCACCGTCGTCGAGACCGGCTGCGTCGTATCGCCGGGTTGATAAATTGAACGAAACGCAGGTGCAGGCGGCGTGTTGTCGGCCACCGTCGTCGACGACGTCGCACTCACCGGCGTCACACCACGTGCATCGGGGAAGGTCTGCAGATAGGCGGCGCCATTGACCATCGGCACGGTCGGCTGCACGCCGTTGGCTGCGGCAACCTGCGTGGTCGACGGTGCGTCGCCGTACATCGCCATCGCGCTGCGCGTCGATTTTGCGTTGGAGGCGCTGGCGTAGCGCGCGTTCAGCACCGAATAGACTTCGGAGACGCTGCGCGCACGGCCGTCCTTGGCGTAGAAGATCGAGCGGTTGGCGGATGCCGCGTTGGGAAACAGCCGCGCGCCGACCGCTTGCGGATTGTCCTCGGCATTGGCGATCAGTTTCGCGGCGCCGCCGACGCCCATGAAATGGGCCATATAGAGTTCGCTGTCGGACGGCCGGCGGCCGAGCAGCCCGGTGAGCTTGAAACTATTCGACTGCGTCAGCGCCGCCGCCATGCTGGATGCGGCTTCCGGATCATCGCGCAGCTTCATGATCGAGCGCTTCATGAAGGGATCGTCGACGGTGTAACTGCCCGATGACGTCCTGGTGATGGCGTCGGAATAGCTGCCATAGCCGAGCTGGGTGCCCGCTTCCTTCACCGTGCCGAGCCAGGTCTGGTCGATGAACTGATACAGGCCGTGCGCGGACGAGGTGGTGGCCCCGGCCGAAGGATCGAAATCCGATTCCATCTTGGCGGTGGTCAGCATGTATTCGAAGCTGACGCCGGTCTGGTTCGAGGCCTGCTTGATCGCGCCCGCAACGCGCCGCGCACCGTCCGTTGCGGCCGTCTGCGAGGCACTGGAATTGTCGACCGACATGATGGCGTGACGGGCCCGCGCGACGTGTGAGTGGCGCCGGCAATTCGGGCGCCTGATCGTCCCACCGTGGGACATTTATGGTTAATGCGGGGTTAATCTGGCAGCCCCCGTCATCGCGGGGCGCTCCGCGGATGCGAGGCTATTTCTTGTAAACCGCGTCCGGATCGAAAAGCCTGTCTGCGTCGACAAACACCAGCTTCGCACCCCCGCCCTCGGCTTCGACCTTGCGGTAGAAGCAGGACCGGCGGCCGGTGTGGCAGGCGGCACCGATCTGCTCGACGCGAATCCAGATTGCGTCCTGATCGCAATCGGTGCGGATTTCCATCACGCGCTGGGTCTGACCTGAGGTCTCACCTTTTCGCCACAAGGCGTTGCGCGAGCGGCTGAAGTACCAGACTTCGCCGGTCGCAATGGTTTTGCGGAGCGCCTCGTCGTTCATGTGCGCGACCATCAGCACGTCGCCGGTGGCGACGTCGGTCGCCACGCAGGTCACGAGGCCGGCGGCATCGAACTTCGGGACGAAGGCGAGACCTTCCTCGGTCTCATGAGAGTGAGCGGACACGGGCGTCCTCGCTTAGAGTGTTCGCGAGGTCAGCGCGGCATGCCTCGCACCATGGACAGGAAACGGGCCTGCTCCGCCGGATTGTCGCGGAACATGCCGGTGTAGCGGCTGGTGAAGGTGGAGGCGCCATGCTTGGCGACACCGCGCACCGACATGCAGGTATGCTCGGCCTCGATCAGGATGGCAACGCCGCGCGGCTTCAGGATCTCGTCGATCGCCGCTGCGATCTGCGCCGTCAGATGCTCCTGGGTCTGGAGTCGGCGGGCGAAGATGTCGGTCAAACGTGCAAGCTTGGACAGGCCGACGACGCGTTCCACCGGCGTATAGGCGATGTGCGCCTTGCCGTAGAACGGCATCATGTGATGCTCGCATTGCGAGGTGAACTCGATGTCGCGCACCAGCACGAAGTCGTCGTAGCCGGCGGTCTCGCCAAAGGTGCGGTCGAGCACCTCGGCCGGACACTGGTGATAGCCCTGATAGAGTTCGTCGAAGGCCTCGACCACGCGGCGCGGCGTGTCGAGCAGACCCTCGCGGCCCGTGTTCTCGCCGATATAGGCGAGCAGCGTCTTCACCGCAGCTTCCGCCTCGGCGCGTGCCGGACGCGGCTGGTCGGCGCGAACGGCGGCCGCGAGGAATTCGGCAGGATCCAACTCAGCCGGGCGGCTCTCGGGCTGCCGGTCGGAAGGCTTGCTCGGGCGGATGGATTTGATCGTTGCGTCCATGTCTACTCCGTTCGACGGCCCTGCGGCCGGAGTGTCACCGGCAGACGGGGCGGACAAGCCGCCGGACGCCTGAAGAGAACAGTTTTGACGGAAAAAGGCCACTCCAAGCACATCGGCCGCGCAGATCTGGACCACCGCCGACGCACTGCCGGACTGTTTTTCCGCCAGTTCCGACCCTATATAGGACCCTGGAGAGCGCCCGCCAAGGCCGATCCGGGACGGAAGTGTTGGACTCCATCACATGCTGAACGACATCTATAACAAGCGGATCATCGAGCTGGCCGGGAATATTCCGCGCCTCGGGCGGTTGTCGGACCCCGACGCCAGCGCCACCGCCCACTCCAAGTTGTGCGGCTCGACCGTGAAGATCGACCTCAAGATGGAGGGCGACACCGTCACCGACTTCGCGCATGACGTGAAGGCCTGCGCGCTCGGACAGGCCTCTTCATCCATCATGGCAAGTCATGTGGTCGGCGCGACTGCGAGCGAACTCCGTGAGTTACGCGAAACCGTTCGCAAGATGCTCAAGGAGAATGGCGCTCCTCCTGAAGGCAAATGGGAAGAGATCAAATTCCTCGAGCCGGTTCGCGACTACAAGGCGCGTCACGCCTCGACCTTGCTGACCTTCGATGCCGTGGTCGATGCGATCGGGCAGATCGAGGCCAAGGCGGCGAAGCAGCCGGCCACCGTGCAGGGCTGAGCCCCGACTGAAGCTCTTACTTCTGCGGCGCAGTACCCGGCGTCGCCACGCCGCCGGTCGGAACCAGGGCTTCCGCCGTCTTGGTCGATTTGGCAGGCTGCAGCTCCGGCTCCTCGCCGAATCTTGCCTGCGTCTTTGGCGCGAGCTCCGCCACGGCGGGCGCCGTGACATTCACATGCGGCAGCACGTCGGCGACGAGGTCTGTCGTCACAAGATTGGTCAGCTTCAGCTCGGCAGTGTCGAGTTCGTGCAGATCCTCCCAGGGCGGCACGCTGAGCGCGAGCGATAGCAGGTCTCCTGCCCCACCCATGTCGAAGGTGTATTTGGCGAGCCGGCCGATATCGCGTTCCACGATCATCAAATCCTGTGCGCTGTAGCTCGCCGCCTTGGCGTCGTCGGCACGGTCGCCCATCCAGATCTGGTGGACGCGAACATGGGCGGCTTCCGGCACGTAGCGCTTCTTGCCGGCAAGCAGCAGAAACACGCACATGGATTCGCAATAGGCTTCCGAGGCGACCGCAGGACGGGCACCCTTCCCGCCGCCCTGCTGCGTGATGCCGACGGTGGTGAGAAGACCGAGATTGCGGAAGCGCCGGCCGAGCGTGATCGCATCGTTGACGGAACCGCCGCTGGAATCGAGCACAACGGTCGCGCCGCCGAGTTGGCGACCGCGAGCGAAGTCGTCAAAGTCCTTCGGTGTATCGGCAGTGATGATACCGACCGCGCTGACCCAGCCGCGGCAATTGGGCTCGCAGGCAACCCAGCCAAATTTCATCGGCAGCTTGCGCTCTTCAAGCGAGGCCCCGGCGTTAGCCGGCGAGCCAAAGGTCGCGATGGCGCCCGCCAATACGACGCCACAAACTGCGGTTCCCATCAGCAGCCAGCCGCGACGGTTGAGCGACTTCAGAATTCTCAAACTGGTTCCTTCCCCAAGCCCCAAAGCAATCAGGCAAGCCCCGTTTCGACGTGCCAATGAGTCTACACATGGACGTCACAAAAATGGTATCCGGGGGAATACAGATCGTCCATAGGTACTTGCTGCAGTGCTCCCTGAAAGCAGGCAAAATATGGCGCGCCTGCAA
This sequence comes from Bradyrhizobium manausense, assembly GCF_018131105.1. Classification (NCBI taxonomy): domain Bacteria; kingdom Pseudomonadati; phylum Pseudomonadota; class Alphaproteobacteria; order Hyphomicrobiales; family Nitrobacteraceae; genus Bradyrhizobium; species Bradyrhizobium manausense. The sequence goes on from NZ_JAFCJI010000003.1 coordinate 53,797, forward strand.
CAGCTTGCTGTTCCCCATGTTGGAACTGGACATCGGTGCGCACCGAATATCGGCACAGGGCACATGAAGCACACAACCTGCGAGCGCTGTTCCGTCCCTGCCACTGAAGCGCTGCGGCTGCCTCGCAGATTCGGCCGCGCGCTGATCTGGCTTTACCGGCATACCCTGTCGCCCCTGGTCGGATACAACTGCCGCCATCTGCCCACCTGCTCCGTGTACGGCGACGAGGCGATCGAGCGGTTCGGACTCTGGGCCGGCGGCTGGATGACTCTCGCGCGCCTGTTGCGATGCAACCCCTTTGGCACATCAGGCATCGACAACGTGCCTCTCACCGCGCCGCCGGCTGCGCGCTGGTACCTGCCTTGGCGCTACGCACGCTGGCGAGGCGTGAATGCGTCGTAGGGATGCTGCGGTGCTTTGCGCATCACTGCCCTGAGCGGAACCGGAAACTCTGGCCTTGCGTTGCTGTATTGCTCCCACGGGAGGAGACAACAATGCGCTGGAAAATCAGCCATCATTTTCACTTCAGGCCTGGTTCACATCTGAGCTTCAATCCCAGGGATCACGATCCCCGCACCATCGACATGCTCGCGATCGTCGCGCTGCTCGTGCTTGTCGTTGGGTCCGGCTGGTATCTGGCGACAAGTCTTGCAACACCGCCAAGTACGACAGCGTTCATCGTGCCGAGCCAGAGCGTGCACTGGTAGTCAGCGAAACCAGAAAAAGCGTCCCGGTGGCGGCGGAATGGGCTCGGGCGGACGCGGTCGCTTTGGTCGCGGTGGTTTCGGCGGTGGCTCGGCGGACGAGGTGGTCTCAGCAGCCGGCGCAGCTTCATTGCCCGCAACTTTCACCGACAACAGCAAATTCGACTCATGCATGCGCCAGCGATAGCCGACGCCGAAATCGATCGGCTGGGCGCGCGCAAACAGTTCTGCGTAGCGCTCCTGGTAGCGGCCGGGGAATTCGTTGATCGGGCCGAGATAGCGGCCGAACGGGAAGAAGCGCCACTGCCGCGAATTGTAATTGCCGAGTGGAATGCCGGAATCGTCCTGAATAATGGTCGCGCTGTTGGCGAGCAGCCAGTCGCGGGCGACGGTGAAGTTGCCCCCGTGCAAGAGATACGACGCGCTCTTGAGCAGGCTGTTGCCTGGCCCCTGCGTCTCGCAGAATTTCAGGAAACCGGCGGCGCGCGCGCCCGAGTTGGAAAGATCGGTCGAGAAATAATACAGCGTACGCGCCTCGCCATCGGGGCCTGCGAAGGTGATACGGACGCCGCGCGTAGCGTTCGGCCCGGGATTGTCGTTGCCGGCGTGCATCCCCCCCTTGGCATCAAGCGCGACCATCTCGACGTTGCGGATGGTTTTGCCCGAGCGTGCGAGGAAAACGTAGAGGATCGGCAAGGTGCCATTGACCTGATTGGCATGCAGGTCGACCTTCATCTGCTTGGTAATGAAGAAAGAGAAACTCAGGATCGAGCCCAGCGAACGCTCGACATTGTAGAGCGCGGCATCGACTGATCCGCGCGACAGTTTGGTCAGATCAGGCACTGCGCCGACCGGCTCCAGCGCGCCGAGCACGTAGGTGCCGGCCTTGGAGTAGAAGGCATTGGCGTAAAGGAAATCGGGGCCACTGAAAAAATAGAACATGGTCGGCCGCGGCGCAGCAAGATTGACGTCGGACCAGCTCCGGATCTTCGATATCTGCCGTTGCTCGAGCTGGGCGAAAGCGCCGTCGAAGAATTTGGCGTGATGCTGCCAGGACGGGTTCCTGGTGAGCGCGACAAGTGGCGAGTCCGCCGAGGGCTGCATGCCCGCAAGGAAGCGCGCGGTGTCGTCGAAGGTGACTTCGGCCGCATGCGCGGACGAGATGGCCGCAGCCATCAGGGCAAGTGCGACGGCCGCAAGTCTCATGGGTCGAAACATGTCTATTCGCGATGGTGTGACGTGGCAGCGGCGACCGGCCGCCTGCGGAAAACAGCATAAATCAACAGACCCGCGAGCATGACGAGCATCCCCGACAGCGACTGCACGGGCCGCTCGGTCAAGAGGTAGTACATCATGAACGCGGTCACGAGCAGGAAAACGAGCGGCGTGAACGGGTATCCCCAGGCGCGATAGGGCCGTGGCAAATCGGGATCGGTGATGCGCAGCTTGATGACGCCGGCGACCGTGAAGAACGAGCAGAACAAGAGCGCGAACTGGATGAAGTCGAGCACCGCCTCGAAGCTGCGCGTGAATAACAGCAAATTGGCGACCGCGAGCTGAAACAGGATGGCATAGGCGGGCGCGCCGCGCACCGATCTCTTCGAGAATACACGCAGCGCCGGGATATCCTCCCCCATCGTCATCATCACGCGCGGGCCGATCCACATCATCGCACTGATCGAGGAGATCAGGCCGACACAGATCATGGCACCGACGATCCGGCCGCCGAGGGGACCGAAGATGGCGCTCCCGGCCACGCTCGCGACATCGAGCTGACCGGCCAGGGCGCCGATTGGCGTCGAGTAAAGGAACACTGCGTTGAGCGCGACATACAGCGCCAGCACGATCAGCGTGCCCACGAGCAGCGCGCGCGGCAGGCTCTGCTGCGGCGTGTTCATCTCGCCGATGATGTAGGTCGCAGCATTCCAGCCCGAGAACGAGTACATCACGAAGACGAGCCCGATCGCGAAAGGCGCGCTGGCGATATGGGCGAGATCGCCCGTCTGCGGCGCAAAGGAGATCGGCTGCGGCGTGCCGATGACGAAGCCTGCAACGAGGAAGGCGACGATCAGCACGACCTTGAGGATGGTCGAGATCAACTGGAAGGTCGAGGAGTGCCTGACGCCGGTCAATTGCACGATCGAGACCAGCCACACCACGCCGATCGCGAGCGGGATCGGCGGCACCCCCGGCACCACGGACTTGGCGTATTCGCCGAAAGCCATGGCCGCGAGCGCCACTGGCGCCGCGAAGCCCACCGTCGCCGAGACCCAGCCGGCGAGAAAGCCGAAGGCCGGATGATAGGCGCGACTGAGAAAATTGTATTCGCCGCTCGAGCGCGGAAACATCGCACCGAGTTCGCTATAGGAGAACACGCCGCACAGCGCGACAATGCCGCCGACCGTCCACAGCGCGAGGATCGAGAAGCCCGAGGGGATGTCCTTGACCTGGAAGCCGAGGCTGGTGAAGACGCCCACCCCAATCATGTCGGCAACGACGATCGCGGTTGCGACCAGAACGGAAACCCCGGAGCCGCCGGTCAGCCGCCCGGTCCAGGGCGCAGTTCCCGCATCTGATGCCGTCATCTGGGTCCTTCAGCCTCAGGCGTGGCGCCTCGTTGGAGGCAGCGAGCAGATTGGTCCAGTCAATTCAAGCAGGGTTAACAAGGGTTAAATGAGGCGGTGAAAATGGGTAATTGGCCACCTTTTACGCCCGGCTGCGGGCAATAAACCCGCATTCGGGCGCAGAAATGCGCATGTCCCTCCCACAATCGCGACACGATTGCGTGGTCTTTTTTGATCGTTCCGGATGTGGGGAAGTTTCTCCGGACACTTAACGTCGCCTAAACGCCAGTCGGCTCAATTGTCTCAAAGATTGCCGATGGTTCGTGACTTGGGGTCATGGGTGGATGGTCGGGGCCGTTCCGAAATTGAAAGCAGGCATGCGTGCTGACCGGACCAAAGTGTCCGGCGCACGCGGCCGTGCGATTCGGATCGCCCTGATCTCTGGTTTGGTGCCACTCTCGCTCACACTGGTTCAATGCGGCCAGTCGCCCAATCCGACGGCGCTCGCCGCAAGCTCGCAGGCCAATGTCCAGGTCGTTGGCAAGACCAATCCCCAATTCTCCAATCGGCAAGTCGCTGGCGGCGACACATTCGATGATCGCTTCCCGGCCCCGCAGTTCAAGGAGCGCTTTCCCTCGGCGAGCGAGAGTTTCCTGCAACGGCAGATGTCCGACTTTTCGCCCAAGCGTGCCGTGCAGCAGCAGCCTCAGCCGGAGCAGGCGCCCTACAAGGTGGCTTCGCTGGAGCCCCAGCTCCCCTACCGGCGTCCGCAGCGCGAGGATCTGACGACCCTCGTCAGCATGAAGTCCTCGGCCTTCCCCTATTTCGGCAACAACCCCGCCTCCGATGCGCCCTTCCTCAACATCTCCAAGGGCGACCGCCGCGGCCACCGCAGCTATTCGGGGCGCGTGTTCTGGCAGGACGAGACCTACAACGACAGCCGCGTGCTGGTGCACGTCCCCGAACATTTCGACGTGCGCAAGCCCGGCGTGATCGTGGTGTTCTTCCACGGCAACGGCGCGACGCTCGAACGCGACGTCCGCGACCGCCAGCTGGTGCCGCAGCAGATCACTGCGTCCGGCGCCAATGCCGTGCTGCTTGCGCCGCAGATGGCCGTCGATGCCGCAGACTCCAGCGCCGGAAAATTCTGGCAACCCGGCGGCCTCAAGCGCTTCATGGAGGAATCGGCGAGCCACCTCGCCCGTCTCACCGGCGACCCCGACAGCGTGCGGGCCTTCGCCAACATGCCGATCGTGATCGTCGGCTATAGCGGCGGCTTCCTGCCAACCGCCTGGAGCCTCGAAGTCGGCGGCATCAGCGATCGCGTCCGCGGCGTCGTGCTTCTCGATGCGGTCTATGGCGAGATGGACAAGTTCGCCTCCTGGATCGAGAGCCACCGCTCCGGCTTCTTCGTCAGCTCGTATACGCACTACACCGCGCGGCGCGACCGTGAGCTGATGGCCATGCTCAGGCAAAAGGGCATCAGCGTCTCCGAGGATATGGATAGACCCTTGCGTCCCGGCAGCGTCGTGTTCGTCGAAACCGGTGACGGCATCACCCATCGCGACTACGTCAACCGCGCGTGGACGCAATACCCACTCAAGGACGTGCTGGTGAAGATGTCGGCGACGCCGGCGCTGGCGCTGACGCGCGTCGCCGCCAGTTCTTCGGAATCGAGCCGCTGATCCAGATCGCGCGCACGCCGGCATTTCGGCGCGCCAACTGTGAATTTCTCAGGCCATGATCAAAATGTGATGTTGATGGCCGTCACTCCCCGGCAACCACCGGATTGTTTCCGCTGGTCACGATCATAATTTGCCGGCCAGGTTGAAGCTGGAATTCCGCGGGGACAGGCAGTGCGCCACGGACTGTACAAGGTCGACTTCCACACCGTTCACGGAACCGGCTGCGGTGTCGTTTACGTGATCGAGGGCAAGATGCGCGGCGGCAATTCGGCCTTCGCCTTCATCGGCACCTATACGGGCGACGGCGACAGCATCAAGGTCAAGATCTCGACCGAGCGCTACAACGACGACCCGTCGTTCAAGGCCCTGTTCGGCATCGACCGGATCACGCTGACGCTCGCCGGCCGAGAGGACGGCGACACGGCCGAGTTCGAAGGCACCGCGCTGCAAGTGCCGGGCGTTGCCTTCAGGGCCGTATTGAGCCGGATCAGCGATTAGCCGTCCGGCTGCCGAAGTCAGCTTTTCGGCAGCTTCGGAATGCTCTCGGCAAAGCCGTTGAAGCAGGCCAGCCGCTCGTCCTCCTCCTTGAGGAAGCGGCAGTCGGCAACACCCTTGGCCTTGGGCGGCTTGGGCTTCGGCGTCGGCGGAATCACCGCGTCGTAGCAGTTGAGACGGTCCTTGGTGCCGTCGTCGGTGTCGAGGCAGGCCTGGAGCCGCACCGCGATCGACTGCGGCTTGCCCTTCGGCGCGGCGGCCGGCTTGGCCGCAGCCTGTTTCGTCCCCTTGGGCGCGACCTGCACCAGCGGCTTGTCCCCCACCATCGGTGGCTTATCGGTTTGCGCAAACGCGGAGGCTGAATAGAGCACCGCGGCAACCGCCAGAATCATCCTCATTTCAGTCAAACCTCTTTGGTCCCCATGCCCGGCCTTCTAGCGCCCTCCCGCGCCGTTTGCCAAGCGCCTTGCGCACATGAAAGGCGGCTTTCAACCGGGGGCACCAGCAGCCGGCCGGGGCCGGCTCACAACCACCAGGATGAGCGCCAGGACAACGAAGCCGACCGCCACGAAGCCTGTGCTGTGCAGCAGTTCGCGGGCAAACAGGCCCCCTCCGACGGCGGAGCCAATGGCCTGGCCGATATAGAGGACCGACGTATTGAGCGCGACGGTTGCGGGCGCGAGCGGCGGGGCTGCCGCAACCAGCCGCACCTGCTGCATCGAATTGGTCGAGGCAAAGCCCAGTCCCCACATCGCCACCGCGACCGCCATCCACACGAGGGCGCCCGCGCTCAGCGCCCACCCGATGATTCCAGCCAATAACAAACACATGAACAGCAACGAGGTCGGGTACGGGCCCCATGTATCGACGATGCGGCTCGCCACCACGACCCCGAGGAAGCCGCACACACCATAGATGGCGAACACCGCGCCGATCGCATCCGGGCTCGCTCCGGTCAGCTTGTTGAGCAGCGGGCCCATGAAGGTGAACACCACGAACTGGCCGGCCATCTGCAGCATCGTGATCGCGAGCAGCAGCAGGATGGTCTTGTTGCGGCCGACCTCGCCCCAGGTCTTGAGGTCGACGGGCGTGCCCTTCAAGCCGGCCGGCAGGCGCACCAGCAGCAACAGGAAACTGATGCAGCCGAGCACGCCGATCTCGCCATAGGCGGCGCGCCACCCGTAGCGGCTGGCGACGAAGGTGATCAGCGGGAGACCAACGGCGGCAGCCAGCGACCAGCCGAGGAAGATATAGGCGATCGTGCTGCCGCGCCGCTCCGCCGGCACGATCAGCGCCGCCGTGCCCGCCGCCTGCGGCGTGTAGAGCGCGCCGACAGCCAGCATCACCAGGCGGATGACGAGGAGGGTTGCATAGTCAGGCGCAAAGGCCGAGGCGAGATTGCCTGACGCGAGCACCGCGAGCGTGGCCGTGAGCAGCAGCCGCCGTTCAATGCGGCTTGTCAACCACGCCGTCAGCGGCGAACCGATACACAGCATGATCGCGCCAAAGGTGATGAGCAGCCCGGCCGCATGGACGCTGATCCCAAGCCCCGCCGACAATTCCGGCAGCATCCCCGCCGGCGCCAGCACCGAGCAACCGGTGACGAGATTGCCAAGCATCAGGGCGGTTGCCGTGAAACGGCCGGCGCGAGCATTTTCCATGCAAATGCATGTAGAGCGGCCCCGCGGCCAGTTAAAGGGCGCCGCGCGAAATAGTTGGCGTACTGCCTCCGCTTTTGCGCGCCACTTTCTTGGAAATGCCGGATTGCACAGGCCGAATCGCCTGATATATCGCTCGTTCCCGCTTACCTGCGCTCGTTCGCAGGAGTGAGCCTCAGGAGAAAAGCAATGTCCGACCAGCCCAAATCCGAATCCGGCTTTCAATACAGCCTCAGCAACCTGAAGCCCGTGACCCCCGCCGCCAAAGTCACCCTCACCTTCCCCGACGGCGCCCAGCGCCAATACGACCAGAACATCACCGGTCTCGATATTGCCAAGGGCATCTCGCCCTCGCTCGCCAAACGCACCGTCGCGATGGCGCTGGACGGCGTGCTCACGGATCTCAACGACCCCATCGAAGCCGATGCGAAAATCGAGCTCGTCAACCGCGACGATCCGCGCGCGCTCGAGTTGATCCGACACGACTGCGCGCACGTGCTCGCCGAAGCCGTGCAGTCGCTGTGGCCAGGCACTCAGGTCACCATCGGCCCGGTGATCGAGAACGGCTTCTACTACGACTTCTTCCGCAACGAGCCGTTCACGCCGGAGGATTTCGCGGCCATCGAGAAAAAGATGCGCGAGATCATCGCGCGCGACAAACCTTTCACGAAAGAGGTCTGGGACCGCGAAAAGACCAAGCAGGTGTTCCGCGACAAGGGCGAGGCCTTCAAGGTCGAACTGGTCGACGCCATTCCCGGCAGCGAGCCGATCAAGATCTACTATCAGGGCGACTGGTTCGATCTCTGCCGCGGCCCGCACATGACCTCGACGGGCAAGGTCGGCAACGCCTTCAAGCTGATGAAGGTGGCTGGCGCCTATTGGCGCGGCGACAGCAACAATCCGATGCTGACCCGCATCTACGGCACCGCCTTCGCCAAGCAGGAGGATCTCGACGCCTACCTCAAGCAGATCGAGGAAGCCGAGAAGCGCGACCATCGCAAGCTCGGACGCGAGCTCGACCTCTTCCATTTCCAGGAGGAAGGTCCGGGCGTCGTGTTCTGGCATCCGAAGGGCTGGACCATCTTCCAGCAGCTGATCGCCTACATGCGCCGCCGCCTGACCGGCGATTACAGCGAGGTCAATGCGCCGCAGATCCTCGACAAGTCTCTGTGGGAGACCTCGGGGCATTGGGGCTGGTATCGCGAAAACATGTTCGCGGCGCAGTCGGCCGGTGACGAAGCCGAAGACAAGCGCTGGTTTGCGCTGAAGCCGATGAACTGCCCGGGCCACGTCCAGATCTTCAAGCATGGCCTGAAGAGCTATCGCGATTTGCCCTTGCGCCTTGCCGAGTTCGGCGTGGTGCATCGGTACGAGCCGTCGGGCGCGATGCACGGCCTGATGCGCGTGCGCGGCTTCACTCAGGATGACGCGCACATCTTCTGCACCGAGGATCAGCTCGCGGACGAATGCCTGAAGATCAACGAACTGATCCTGTCGACCTATTCGGATTTCGGCTTCACCGGCGAACTGACGGTCAAGCTCTCGACCCGGCCGGAGAAGCGCGTCGGCACCGATGCGATGTGGGATCACGCCGAGCGCGTGATGGCGACCGTGCTGCGCGAGATCCAGTCGCAGAACAATCACATCAAGACCGAGATCAACCCGGGCGAAGGCGCGTTTTACGGGCCGAAGTTCGAATACGTGCTGCGCGACGCCATCGGCCGCGACTGGCAGTGCGGTACCACCCAGGTCGACTTCAACCTGCCGGAGCGGTTCGGTGCATTCTACATCGACCATGACGGCGGCAAGAAACCGCCTGTCATGGTGCACCGTGCGATCTGCGGTTCGATGGAGCGCTATATCGGCATCCTGATCGAGCACTATGCCGGCAACTTCCCGCTCTGGCTCGCCCCGGTGCAGGCGGTGGTCACCACCATCACCTCGGAAGGCGACGAATACGCCAAGGTGGTGCTGGAGCAGGCGCGCCGTGCCGGGCTTCGCGTCGAGATCGACCTGCGCAACGAGAAGATCAACTACAAGGTCCGCGAGCACTCGCTGGCCAAGATCCCGGCGCTGCTCGTGGTCGGCAAGAAAGAGGCCGAGACGCATTCGGTCTCCGTCCGCCGGCTCGGCAGCGACGGCCAGAAGGTGTTGACGACCGAGGAGGCCATCGCCGCCCTGGTCGACGAGGCGACACCGCCGGATGTCCGGCGGATGCGTGAAGCGGTCTGATCCCTGAAATCGATCTAAACTCGCTTTCGGTTGCGGGCGTGCGTGCCTATCTGGGCATGGCACGCCCGACGACCTGCCGAAGAGGCCATTGCAATGCCCGACGCCATCGAACTTCTGAAGACCCGCCGCTCGGTCAAGCCGCGCGAGATGACCGGACCCGGCCCCTCGCCCGCCGAGCTTGAAACCATTCTCACCATCGGCGCACGCGTGCCCGATCACGGCAAGCTGGCGCCCTGGCGCTTCATCATCTTCGAAGGCGACGCACGCCAGCGCGCCGGCGAGGTGATCGCCAAGGTCTTCGCCCGCAAGAATCCCGGCGCTCCCGCCGCCGATGTCGAGACCGAACGCAAGCGCCTCACCGATGCGCCGCTCGTGATCGGCATCGTCAGCTTCACCAAGCCGCATCCGAAGGTGCCGGCGTGGGAGCAGGAGATGTCGGCGGGCGCCAGCGCCATGAACATCGTCACGGCCGCGACCGCGCTTGGCTACGGCGCCTGCTGGCTGAGCGGCTGGTTCTCTTTCGATCGCGATGTGCTGGACGGGCTTGGCCTCAAGGCGGACGAGAAACTCGCCGGCCTCGTGCACATCGGCAAGCCGACCAGGACGAGCGAGGATCGTCCGCGACCGGTCCTTTCCGAAATCGTGACGCGTTTTTAATCGAAGTCTTGTTGACGCCTCTGACGTCTTGCGGCTTTGTTCCCGGCAAGGGAGGAAGCCCGGATGAAGCGTCGTGAATTTCTGGTCGGGGCCGCAATGCTGGCCGGCACGATGGCGCGCAGCCGCGCCACCGACATCCCCGCCCCCGCACCCGACAAGCTGCGACGCATCACCGCGTTCTTCGAGAATGAGGTGACCACCGGCCGTTTGCCCGGCGCGATCGTGTCGATCTCCCAGCACGGCAAGCCTGTTTATTTCAAGATGTTCGGCGTGCGTGATGTCAGGACCCGGCTGTCGATGACGCCGGACACGATCTTCGCAATCCATTCGATGTCCAAGCCGATCACCAGCCTCGCGGCAATGATGTTGATCGACGAAGGCAAGCTTGCGCTGACCGATCCGGTGTCGAAATACGTTCCCCTCTTCGCCGGCACGAAGGTCGGAATGGAGATCACCAAACCGGACGGCTCGATGGCGCTCGAAATGGTGCCGCCGATCCATCCGGTGACGATCCGGGATTTGATGCGCCACACCTCGGGAATCACCTACGACTACATCGGCGGCAAATGGGTCGAGCTCGCCTACAAGTCCGCAAAGATCTTCGAGGGCCCCTTCAACAACCGCGAATTCGCCGACCGCATCGCCCGACTGCCGCTGGCGCGGCAGCCCGGCACGCTGTGGCGCTACGGTCATTCCACCGACGTGCTCGGCAGCGTCATCGAGATCATCACCGGGCAGTCGCTGTACGACGCGCTCAAGCAGCGCATCTTCGATCCGCTCGGCATGACCAGCACGAAATTCGTGCTGTCGACGCCCGACGAGTTCGAGCGGATGGCGCGGCCGCTGCCGAGTGACCAGATCCTGCTCGATGCCGAGCGCGATCGTCTCGACCATCCGGAATGGCAATCCGGTGGCGGCGGCCTGCTGTCGACCATCACCGACTACCAACGCTTCGCGCAGATGCTGCTCAGCGGCGGTGAGCTCGACGGCAACCGCTATCTCAGTCCGGCCGCTTTCAAGGCCATGACGACCGACCAGATCGGGCCAGGCTCCGGCGTCGATCGCGACTATTTCTATTTCCCGGGTGACGGCTTCGGTTATGGCTATGGCCTTGCGGTACGCACCGATCCCGGCGATGCAAAGCCGCCGCCGGCGGGTTCGATCGGCGAATTGAAATGGGACTCGGGCAGCGGCACCTATTTCGGCGTCGATCCCAAGCTCGACATGGTCTACGTCCTGATGGAGCAGACCCAGAATGAACGCGGCCGCATCACGCCCGCCTTCAAGGAACTCGTCTACGGCACCTTCCCGCCCGAGCTAAGCCGCCCGTGAAGGCCGCTCGCCGAATTCGGCGAGCAGCTTTGCGATCTCGGCAGCGGGCCGCGCCGCGCTGAACAGAAAGCCCTGCACTTCGTTGCAGCCTTCGGCGCGAAGCCAGTCGAGCTGATCCTCGGTCTCCACGCCCTCCGCCGTCGTGGTGATGTTGAGGCTGCGGCCGAGGCCGGAGATCGCTCGTACGATCGCGCCGCAATCGGGCCGTTGCGCCAGACCCTTCACGAAGGAGCGGTCGATCTTGATCTTGTCGAACGGGAAGCTGCGCAGATAGCTGAGGCTGGAATAGCCGGTGCCGAAATCATCCATGGAGATGCCGACGCCGAGCTCGCGCAATTGATGCAGGATCGCGAGATTGGCATCGGTCTCGGCGAGGAAGATCGATTCGGTGATCTCGAGCTCGAGTCGCTTCGGCGACAGGCCGGACTGCGCCAGCGCCGAGATCACGACCTGAACCAGATTGCGGCTGCGGAATTGCGCCGGCGACAGATTGACCGCGACCTTGACGTCGTTGGGCCACTTCACCGCTTCGGCACAGGCTTCCCGCAGCACCCACTCGCCGAGCTGGGTGATCAGGCCGATGTCTTCGGCAACCGGAATGAATTCCGCCGGCGAGATCATGCCCTTGTCGGGATGATGCCAGCGCAGCAGCGACTCGAAGCCGGAGATGCGGTCGGAGGCGATCGACACCAGCGGCTGGTAATGCAGCTCGAATTCGCCATTGGCGAAGGCCCGGCGCAGATCGAGCTCCATGTCGCGGCGCTTCTGCGCCTGGAGGTCCATCTCGCGCTCGAAGAAATGATGCACGCCGCCACCGTCGGACTTCGCCCGATACAACGCCATGTCGGCGTTGCGCATCAGCTCTTCCGGCGTCACGCCGTCGCCCGGCGACAGCGCGATGCCGATGCTGGCTCCGATCACCATCTCCTGGCCGTCGATCTCATAGGGCGCTTTCAGCATGTCGATCAGCACCGTCGCGCAGGCGCTGGCCTCGTTCGGCGAGACATCGGCCGCCAGGATCACGGCGAACTCGTCGCCGCCGAGCCGTGCCGCGAGATTGGCGCCGCGGACCGCAGTGGTGAGGCGCCCGGCGACCTCCTTGAGCAGGCGGTCGCCCGCGGGATGCCCGAAGGAATCGTTGATGTTCTTGAAGAGGTCGAGGTCGATATAGAGCACGCCGACCCGCCCGCCGCCGGCCTGATCGAGCGCCTGCTTCAGTCGCTCCTGGAAATATTTGCGGTTCGGCAGATCGGTGAGCCCGTCATGATGGGCCATGTGAGCGATCCGCGCCTCGGCCTTGCGCCGCTCGGTAATGTCGACCACCGCGACCAGGTAACCGTCGCGATCGTCGAAGGCGACACGGCGGCCGAAGGTCAGCACCTCGATCTCGCTGCCGTCGGCACGCAAGTGGCGCCAGTTGCGCGAGGAGTGATAGGCCTCGCCGACGCGCTCCAGCGCCTCGGCATGGCTGTCCCATTCGTCCTCGGGCCAGATCTCGTGCAGTTTCATCCGCAGGAACGCGGCGCGGCTGTAGCCGTAATGCTGGACCGCGGCGTCGTTGACGCCCAGGAATTCCTTCGTCTCGGCGTCGAACACCCACATCGGCATCGGGTTGTTGTCGAACAGCAGGCGGAACGAGGCGTCGCGCCGCTTCAATGCCGTGACATCGGAGATCGTCAGCGAGATCACGTCGGCAAACGCGGTGGCGCTGAGCCGGAGATAGCGACCATCGTGCTCGATCTCGAGCTGCTCGCCGCGACCGCCGGAGACGGCCTTGAGCAGGAACTCCATGACGTCCGACGCCGCCAGCAGCGTGGTGCCCTGGCCGATCTGGCGCCATAGCAGGCCGCCGCTCGCGATATCGAGCAGCAGCTCGGCGCTCTTGTTGTGATGCACGACCTGGAAATCGAACGGCTGACCGTTCGCATCGCGCAACGTCGCCAGCGAGACCACCGCGTCGTCGGTCGCGGAAAAGATCGCGTCCAGAAGATTGTATTGCGCGCCGCGCTCGTTGACGTAAGCGCCAACCAGCGTCGCGCCCCAGCGCGAGGCGGTCGGCAGCGCCAGCACATCGTAGGTCCTCACCATGCCATCGCGCACGCAATGGGCACTGGCTTGATACGGCCTTCCGTTCTTGAGCGCGCTCGCCGCCGCCTCCGACAGCGCGGTGGCGCAGTCCGGCGACAGTTCGGCAACCGGAATGTCCCAGCGCTCCTCACCGAGCCATTTCTGCACATAACGTCCGCTGCGCGACAGTTCGAGCGCGCCGTCGCCCTTGAGCAGTGCGATATGATCGGCGAGCCGTCCGAGGCTGCCGAGCATCACGTCCTCATAGCGCGGCAGCCGATCACCCGGCTTCAACGCGGCGCGCCATTTGCGCTGAAGCACCGGGATGTCGTCAAACATTTCGGTGACCGGTTTGCCCGGCATCTTCTTCGCGGCACTCATTGCAGTCCCCAACGCACTTTCCCGCCGCATCCAATGCACCGCCGCTTAATGGCGTGTAAAAAGCGCGCAATTGCGGTTCCGCTTTGGTGATTGTGACAGTTTTAAGTCGAGCGATGGTTAGTGCGTCTTAGAGACTGTGACAGTGGTGTGAAGTGCGATGCGTGCATGCGCGCCGCTGCATCCGTGTCATTGCGAGCACAGCGATGCAATCCAGGACTCTTCCCGCGGATACATTTCTGGATTGCTTCGTCGCAAGGGCTCCTCGCAATGACGAGCAAGGGGGCACACCTTCGCATCCTCGCGGCTTGCTTTCGCCCGAGCTTTGCCCAGTCGCCTCACCCTCATTGAAAGAGGGCGCAGGGAAGACCGGGTGCCGGCTGGCACCCGCGATCCACTGTGCGAAGGTTGCGCTACAAGAAGCTGCACAGCGGCATACAGGTGAAGCCAGGACATCCGGCCTTCCCTGCGCAGTGGGTTGACGGCTTATGTCGTGATCTCCCCGGGGAGCGATGCACTATTGCCCCCGTCGTCTCGCAGATGACCGATACGCGAACCCGGTCGGGCCACACGCATCACCACGAGCCTTGACGCACAGACACCGGGCGCCAGGACCACACGATTTTGCCGTACGCAGTCACACCGGTCGTATGCGCGAGGCCTTCGCTCACGGTTGCCCGCCCTGCAAAACCCGTCGCGCCGATGTAACCCGCGTCCACCGCCGACCGGCCCGCGTCGTGACGATCGCGATACGCCCCTCTTCCATGGGCCGGGTTGCGTGACACATACGCCGTTTCCGAATTTCGGTAAAGTGGAATATTTTCGAACGTGCGGCTTGACCTGATGGTTGGGTGTCTTGCCCGTCGGGCAACGCAAGGGAATGTGGCCGATCACCCCGCCATCTTCTCGATCACCAGATCAAGCAGCGCCCGCAGGCGCGCCAGCCGCCTGAGATCGCGGTGATAGCCGACATAGGTGTCGCGGCCGGGCGGCGCCGCGCCGACGTCCAGGGCGACCAGGCGGCGGTCACAATCGCCGAGCGGGCGGGGCAGCACTGCGAGGCTGCTGCCGCCCGCACAGATCTCTGCCTGTGCCTGCCTGTTGTTGCTGCGCGCGGCGATCTCCGCCTTCGGCAGCGTGCGCTTCAGCCAGACCGCATCGGGCATGTCGGCGAATTCGGCGTTCATGGTCACGACGCGGACGCCGCTGCCGTCGCCGGCGCGGGGCGGCTTGCTGCCCTTCTTGCCGTAGAGCGCGTAGGGAATGTGGAGCAGCTTTCGGGAAATGACCTCGGGCTCACTGAAGGGCTTGATGCGAAACACGAGGTCGGCTTCGCGGCGCGGCAGGGTGTAGAGCCGTGCGTCGGTCAGGAGTTCGACGATCACCTTGGGATGGCGCTTGCCGAACGCCGCGATCACCGGCGACAGCATCAGCGTGCCGAACCAGTCCGACGAAGACAGACGCAACGTGCCGTCGAGGTGCGTCTCCGTGCCTGACGCCTGCCGCTGCAGCGCGAGCGCCTCCTCCTCGATCCGTTCGGCATGCGCAAGCACCGCCGAGCCCTCGTCAGTCAGGACAAAGCCATCCGCCGTGCGCTGGAACAGCGTCTGCCCGAGCGCCTGCTCGAGCGCGCGCAGCCGCCGTCCCATCGTCGGCTGGGTCTGGCCGATTTTTCGCGCGGCAGCTCCGAGCGTGCCCTCGCGCGCGATTGCCAGGAAAACGCGCAGATCGCTCCACTCCATCGAATTCCCCACTCATTCAAAAATGCACGATTATCGTACATCCTTGTTCCTTCTCATGCAAAAAATCATGGGCATATTGGAGGGCGAGAACGGAGCAGGACGATATGACAAGACAATCGACGATGCGTGCAGGCGTGCTGGAGACCCACAACGCCCCCTTGCGACTCTCCACCATCTCCACGCCTGAGATTGGCGCGCGCGAGGTGCTGGTGCGGGTGCGTGCAAGCGGGGTGAATCCGCTCGACACCAAGATCCATGCCGGCGCCGCCGCGCATGCCCGCCATCCGCTGCCGGCGATCCCCGGCATCGATCTCGCAGGAGTGGTCGAACAGACCGGGCGCGACGTTTCGCAATTCAAGGCAGGCGATGAAGTCTACGGCATGACCGGCGGCGTCGGCGGCGTGCAGGGATCGCTCGCCGAATTCGCCGCTGTCGATGCCGACCTCCTGGCGCTGAAGCCGGCCAATCTCAGCATGCGGGAGGCGGCCGCCCTGCCGCTCATCTTCATCACGGCGTGGGAAGGCCTCGTCGACCGCGCCGCCTTGAAGGCCGGCCAGAAGGTGTTGATCCATGGCGGCGCAGGCGGCGTCGGCCATGTCGCGATCCAGATCGCGCGTGCCTTCGGCGCGAAGGTGTTCGCGACAGGTTCGGCCTCGCAGCGCGCGACGATCGAAGGCTTCGGCGCCACGTTCATCGACCGCGACACTCCGGTCGAGGCTTACGTCGCGGACCACACCGGCGGCCGCGGCTTCGACATCGTCTACGACACTGTCGGCGGCAAGGTGCTGGACGCCGCTTTCATCGCGGTGCGCCGCTTCGGTCATGTCGTGAGTGCGCTCGGCTGGGGCACGCATGCGCTGGCACCGCTCTCGTTCCGCGCCGCCACCTATTCCGGCGTGTTCACGCTGCTGCCGCTGCTTTCAGGCGAAGGCCGCGCGCATCACGGGGAGATCATGGCGGAAGCCACACGCCTTGCCGAGGCCGGCAAGCTGGTGCCGCTGCTCGATGCCAGGCGCTTCACGATGGAGAACGTCGGCGATGCCTATGCGCTGATCAGGGATCATGCCGCCAAGGGCAAGCTGGTGGTCGATCTCTGACGTGCGGAACGGCCGCTAGTCCTCGCTCGACGCCGCCGAACG
This sequence comes from Bradyrhizobium manausense, assembly GCF_018131105.1. Classification (NCBI taxonomy): domain Bacteria; kingdom Pseudomonadati; phylum Pseudomonadota; class Alphaproteobacteria; order Hyphomicrobiales; family Nitrobacteraceae; genus Bradyrhizobium; species Bradyrhizobium manausense. Next base: position 70,450 of record NZ_JAFCJI010000003.1, read on the forward strand.
GTTGCGCAAATAGGCCTGCGACAACAGGAAGAATAGTGCGCGCTCGCCGTGATATTTGGCTGAAGGACGCGCGCGCTCGAAACCGTCGGCAAAGATCTTGCCGGACTGGTCGCAGACCTGCCATCGCCAACCGAACCGTTTGCGTCTGGTGAGGATCACTTCGAACATGCCGACGCGCTTGGTCCCTGCTCCTTGCCGGCCGCGCAAGCCCACCAGGGCTACATCGGCCTCCTCCATTGGAGGAATGTCCGACATATAACCCAGCAGGACGGAAAGCGAATGAAATTGATTATCGGAAATACGTAGCTTGCACCTGAAATGTCGAAGTCAAAATGAAAGCTGGAATAAGCTGATGCCGCCGGTGTTTTTCAAACCCTCCGCAGCGCGGCGTGGTCGCGCTTACAGCTGGTATACAAGGCGAAACGCCGCGGGAATGTCATGTAAGCAAACGCTCACCGGAGCATTCACAACAAATGTTAGCGTCCTACTCCTGCCTGCGGATGCGCGAGGATGCATCGCCTTGCACCGCGACCCGATCGAGCAGGCCAGCGCGATTTGCGCCGGCGTCAGTTTCTGCGATGCAGCGATCTCGCTGAGTGGATTAAAACAGCGACCGATTGGCTTTTCGTGCGCTGAATGAGAAGCGCGGCACGATGTGCAGGATCACTGTTGTCCGATTGCAGGGACGATGTGGAAAGACTCAGCGCTCGATCGACCGGATCGACTCGCGGTCGATCAGCGCGCGACGACTTCGACTTCGCCGTCGACGCCGTTGACGACGTTGAAGCCGCGCTCGTAGACCTTGCCCTCGTTCTTGGCGATGGCGCGGTATTCGCCTTCGGAGAGCACGACGCGCGGGAAGGCGCCGATCGATTCCTTGATGACGTCGCCGCCGGGCGTCAGCACCGACCATGCGGTGTTGGCGAGCGCCTCGCCGCCCTTGTCGCTGACGAGCTTGAGCGTGATCACCGCGGCGCGGTGGGTGATGGTGACGTCGGTGAGCTTGCCGGCCTGGACGCGGATGTCCGAGCGCACCACCGAATTGGCGTCGCCATAGTTGGAGATGATGTAGTAGGTGCCCTCAGGAATCAGCACCACGTCGCCGGCGGCGACGTTCGGCACCAGCGAGGCGCGCTCGCCGGACTCGAACTGGCTGCCCTTGTAGATCGCGAACGAGATCTGGTTCTGCGGAATGCGGCTGGTGCCGACGCGGCCTTCGATGCGCAGCCCGCCGGCCGGAAGCACGAAAGATTCCCGGTCGGTCTCGGCCTTCAGGCTGACGGTCCGCACCGCGCTGACGAGGCCGAAGGCGACGTGCACGACGTAATTGCCGGGCGGCAGCACGATGTTGGGCGCGGCGCTGCGATCCTCGCGGATCAGCTTGAAGGTGCCGTTCTCGTCGGGACGGTCGGCGAACACGCGCCAGACCAGGCCGCTGTTGATCGCAGGCGTGTCCTTGCCGTATTTGGCGCTCAGCGACAGCACGGCCTGCCCGGGCGCGGCAGCATTGAGCGGGGCTGCCGACGGCACGCTCGTCACCGCGGGCGGCGGCATGCTGGGCGTATTCGGCTGGGTCAGGGTCGGCGGCAGGCTCGGAGGAGCCGCGCCCGGCCCCGAGGGTGGCGCGAGGCTAACGGCGCCGCCGGGATCGGGCACCGAGGCCGGCGGTACCGGCGGCGGCCGATCGGAGAAAAACTGCGCCTGGGCGGCATTTTGGCCCAAGGCCACGAGGCATGCGGCCATGACAAGCGCCGGCAGCACCCTGCCGCCGCGCCGCCATCCGATGATGCCGTCACCCCCTGGAGTCATGCCCCCTGCTTTTCACCGAAAACGCGGCAAATTCAAGCCTGTGAAACCCAGGGAAATACGGCTTCGCGCCTGATCATTGGAACCCGGTTGACGCCTGCGTGATTAATCAACGGCAACCGGCCCTCGCCACACTCCTGCCCCCAGCGTCCCGAACGCTATAAACCAAGCTTTGCCCTGTTTCTGGCGAAGCGGCAGCGCGGCGCCTACTCTGGAGTGAGGACGGGCCGGAGTAGGAGAGTTTCGGTGCTTGAAATCTTGAGAGGTCGGGGTGTGAACGGGGCAAATGGCGAGAAGGTCGGCCTTGGCACTATCCGCCGACCCGTCATCGGTCTCGCCCTCGGCGGCGGCGCGGCGCGCGGTTTTGCCCATATCGGTATCATGAGGACGCTGCTGGCCAACGGCATCGTGCCCGATGTCGTGGTCGGCACCTCGATCGGCGCCGTGGTCGGCGGCCTCCACGCGGCCGGGCGACTCGACACGCTCGAAGAATGGGGGAACAGCCTGCAAGGGATGCGCAACATCCTCGGCTATCTCGACATTCGCCTCAACGGCTCCGGCCTGATCGGCGGCGAGAAGCTGGCAATCCGGCTCGAGGAGGCGGTCGGACAGACCCTGATCGAGGACTTGCCGATCAAGTTCGCCAGTGTCGCGACCGAGGTCCGCACCGGCCACGAGATCTGGCTGACGCACGGCCGCCTGGTCGATGCGATGCGAGCCTCCTACGCGCTGCCCGGCATCTTCTCACCTGTCCTGATCGGCGATCGCTGGCTGGTCGACGGCGCGCTGGTGAACCCGGTGCCGGTCTCGGCCGCCCGCGCGCTCGGCGCCGAAATCGTCATTGCCGCGAATCTTTCGAGCGACATCTTCACCCATTCCACCACGATCTATTCGCACGGCGCGATGCCTGAGCCGGTCGCGACCGTGCCGGACGAACTGCCCGCCAAGCGGCGCTTTCCACGATTCTTCTCGCCCGAGAAAACCATGAAGCGCGAGTTCTTCGGCGGTGGCGGACGGCCCGGCATCTCCTCGGTGATGGTCGACGCTTTCAACATCATGCAGGACCGCATCACCCGCGCACGGCTCGCCGGCGATCCGCCGGACCTCCTGATCTCGCCGCGGGTCGGCCAGTTCGGCTGGTTCGACTTCCACCGCGCCGAGGACCTGATCGCGCACGGCGCACGCTCCGCCGAACGCGCACTGGAGTCGATCCAGGAGGCAATCGACGTGCTGGCGCCGGCGCCCCAAGGCACCGCGCCCAAAGCCGTTGAGTAAGCCCGGCTCGTAACGCCGGCTCAGGCGGTCTTGATGTAATCGCGCAGGGCTTCCTGCTCGGATTCGTATTCCTGGACCCGGCGCTTGACGATGTCGCCGATCGAGATCAGGCCGACCACCTTGTTGTTCTCGAGCACGGGCAAGTGGCGGAACTTGCCTTTCGTCATCATCTCCATGAGTTCGGCGACGGTGTCGGTCTCCTTGCAGGTCACGACCTTGCGCGTCATGACCTCAGAGACCGGCTCGTCCAGCACGTCGGCGCCCCGCTCGCCGAGCACACGCACGATGTCGCGCTCGGACAGGATGCCCTCGAGCCGGCTCTGGTTCATCACCAGCACCGCGCCGATCTTCTTCTCAGCGAGCAGCTTGACTGCGGCGACCAGCTTGGCGTCGGGCTCGACGCTCATGATCTGGTGCCCCTTGGTATTGAGAATGGAACGTACCGTCATTGTCGCCTCCCAGAATAGGATCCGTCCGCTGCGCGGTTCGGACTTGTTCGCGAGTCTTCAACTAACAGTTTGGGCGCCGGTTTCACGTTCAGGCGCTTTGCGAAGCGCAGCTTCTATGGGCTTGCTGCTTCGGAACATTCTTCGCGAGAATGATGGATGAATTCAGGCCGCGCGGCAAGCGCCGCTTCAAATACCGTTTGAAATGTCCTGTGATGACGCATCCGCAGCATCATCATTTCGCACGCGCGGCACGGGATCGAACAGCGCGAACAGCAACAGGCCTGCGAAGAAGCCGCCGATATGCGCTTCCCAGGCAACGCCGGCGCTATCGCCTTCGACGCCGATCGCGCCGACGCCGAAGATGATATTCATCACGAACCACACCGTCAGGAAGCCGAGGATTCGCCGGTCACGCAGTGCCTGAAACAGCGGCAGCGCCGGCACCTTGGCGGCGGTATCGGCGTCCGAACGGCTGAACGACAGGAAGCTGCCGCGCACGAAGGCGAACCGGATCGCCGCGGCCATGGCGCCCGACACCGAGGCCGAGGCGCCGATCATCGGCACCACCGCATGCTCGTGGGTGACGAGATGAGCGAGCGCGCCGGCTGCCGCAGTCACCGCCAGGAACACGAAGAAGCGCAGTGCGCCAAAGCGCCGCGCCAACGCGCTGCCGAACGGCAGCAGCCACAGCACGTTGAAGGCGAGATGGGTGAGATTGGCATGCAGCAGCGAATAGGTGACGAAGGTCCAGATCTTGGCGCCGGCGCCGCCCTCGAACTGCAAATTGATCAGCGAGGAATCGTAGCGCTTCGGAATGAAGCCGAAGACGTCGATGGTCCAGTTCTCCAGCTCCGGCGGCAACAGCACCCGCAGATGGATCACCGCCAACAGGATGATATAGGCCGTCAGCGGCAATGGTAACGTCAGGACCGGCTCGCGCGGGGCCTCCTCGACGACGACCGGCTGGTCCGACGGGGGTTGTGACGGGGAATCCAAGGCGGTTTCGCTTTCAGGCGCGATCGAAGCAAGAGACTTGGAGATAGTCGCGTTTGCCGGCCCTGCGCAAGTGCACAAAAGGAAAAGGCAGGGCCCTGGGAAAGCCCTGCCTGTCCGTGTCGATCTTGCCGGCACTGCGGAGGAACAGATGATATCCCCACCCCTCCCCGCGGCCAGTGACCAAACTGTTTGACGCCTGTGTACAGGCCTCGCCGAGAACCTGGGAAAGCGGCGAGGCTTGCGACCGCGATCACCATAGCCACCGCATCGCTGAGCGAAAGCGCATAGTTAATTTAACGTTAACGACGCAAAAGCAGCGCGCAAGGCGCCGAAAACGCCCCCGCGGCATGGACGCTGCAATTCCCCTCCTGCACAACAACACAGGGATCTCAGGTGCACTGAAGCGGGACAGGTTTGTCCCATGAGGTTGCGCCGAGGATGAGCGTCAGTCATGAAACATCCATCGAGCCGCGAATTCTTCGCGTATTGGGACAAGAAGCGCGGCAGCGCGCGGGCCCCTGACCGGGCCGACATCGACCCGGCCGCCGTTCGCGAACTGCTGGGCGACATCTTCGTGCTTTCCTGCGAGCCGAAAGCAGGCTTTCCGTTCCGGGTCGCCGGTACCCGCGTCTGCGCCCTCGCCGGCTGCGATCTCAAGGACCAGGGCTTCGCCGCCATGTTCACGGACGCGAGCCGCAGTGAGATCGAGGAGATCACCACCGTGGTCGCCGACGAGACGCTCGGTGCCATCGCCGGCCTCACCGCCCAGCGCGAGGACGGCAGCAAGGCCCATCTCGAGCTGCTGCTGCTGCCCTTCAACGCCCGCCCGCATACGCCGGTGAGCGTCACGGGCGTGCTTGCGCCGTTTGACGACGAATGCGGCGCGCTCGGCCCATTCACCGTCACCTCCTGGCGCTATCTGCACCAGCCGGAGAAATTGCTGCCGCGCGCCATCCGCAAATTGCAGATCGCACGCGGGCTGATGGTGTATGAGGGGCTGCGGTAGTTTTCGTTTCGACGTGAGCCAACGCCGCGCCTCGATACAGCCCCCTCACCTGGACGAGAGAACCATGTCCGACATCATCAACTTCGGCGCGCTTGCGCTCCGCTTCCTGCACAGCAAGGACGACACCGGCGGCAGCGTCGACATCTTCGAAATGACGCTGCAGCCGAATGCGCGGATGCCGATCCCGCACTATCACGACCGCTGGGACGAAACGATCTACGGGCTGTCCGGCGTCTCGACCTGGACGATCGACGGCAAGCCGACCGGCGTTGCCCCCGGAGAATCGGTCTTCATCAAGCGCGGCATCGTGCACGGCTTTACCAACCGATCGACCGGGCCGGCGACATGCCTGTGCATCTTGAGCCCCGGGGTGCTGGGCCCGCAATATTTCAGGGAGATGGCCACGCTGCTGTCGTCCGGCGCGCCCGATCCAGCCCAGATGAAAGCGACGATGCTACGCTACGGCCTGATACCGGCCCCGCCTGCGTAAAGCGCGCGACGCGAGGCGCCATTCAGGAAACATCGCCGGGCGACGGCATAAATTGCGGCGGTTGATACGGAACGGGCAAGATGAGCAAGCCGGACTGGCGCTGCGCACATGCCGAAGACCTCGACGCGATCTGCGCGATCGCGGCGCAAGTCCATCCTGATCTTCCCGAGCGGCCCGACGTGCTCGCAGAGAAAATTCGCCTCTGTCCGGGCGGCTGCCGCGTGCTTGCCGCCGGCAGTGAGATCGCAGGCTACGGCCTCGCGCATCCCTGGATGCAGCAGCACATCCCACCGCTCGACGATTTTCTCGACCGATTGCCCGACGCGGCGGACTGCCTCTACATACATGACGTCGCCGTGCTGCCCGACGCCCGTGGCGGCGTGGCGCGGGCTTATGTCACAGAGATCGAGCAGCTCGCGCGCGCATCAGGCATCGCGACGCTTGCGCTGGTCTCGGTCTACGGCACGCACGTGCTGTGGGAGCACCTCGGCTTCCGCTCCATCGCACCGGATGCGGCGCTGCGCGACAAGCTGTCGTCCTATGGCGCAAGCGCGACCTACATGCTGCGCGCACTCACCTGATGGCCTCGTCGTCCCGCGTGATCCGTCTCACACCGGCGTGACCGAACTCTTCGAACCGGTTTCGATCAGGCCTCGTCGAAGGACTGCGCGAGCCGTTCAGGTCTCGCCGAACCGAGGCTGGAGAAATCCCATGAAACTCACATTGCCGAAAGTGGCTTTGATTGCATTCGTTGCAGCGACCGCCTTCACCGCCACCAGCGCCAATGCACTGCAATTCCGCACCTATACCAATGGCTGCGACATCGCCTTCTTCGGAGGCTGCAGCGTCATCCCCTTCCAGGAGCCTGCACCCGTACGGCGCCATGTCGTCCGCATCGACCACGATACGTCGCCCACCTACATGAAGCAGATCGACTCGCGCTACAACTCCGCCATGCATGATGCCGGTGGCGGCGGCGGAGGAGGTGGTGGTGGAGGTGGTGGCGGCGGTGGCGGCGGTGGCGGCGGCGGCCGCTGAGCACGCAGTTTTCAGATGATGTCGCCGGCGCAGTCCGGCGGCATCATTGCTGTCTGCGCGGCAAACCGCGACCGCTCAACCACGGTGCTTCTTCTTGCCCTTCTTGCCCGGTGCGCCCGGCCATTCGGTGACCGACGGCGCATATTTGCCGTCACCGGATTTGTGACCGAACTTCTTCTTCCCGAACGCCGGCTTGCCGAATTTGCCACCGTCGTGAGCCTTGGCGTCAGCTTTGCCGCCAGACTTGGCGTCAAACTTGGCGTGCGGCTTGCCCTGATGCTTGCCTTCCGGCTTTCCCCGCGGCCTGTCGTGCTGCTTTCGCTCGTTCGCGTTCCAGGGATCGTCGCTGCGGCGGACGACGTGATCGTCCTCACCTTCTTCGCGCCGTGGCGCACGTGAGCGCTTCTCCGCCGGCGGCTGCTCTTGCGGCGCGCCCGTCATCGGCTCGATGCGGATGCTGTCTTCCTTGTCCGGGCGCTTGACCTTGGCGGCGAAGGACTCGGCGACGCGCTCGGAAATCTCGAACTCGGTGGTGGTGTCCATGACCTTGATGGCGCCGATGTCGCGCTTGTCGATACCGCCGCGGCGGCAGATCATCGGCAGCAGCCAGCGCGCCTCCGCATTCTTGCGACGCCCGATGGCGGCCCGGAACCACACTGTGGGCTCCGCCATGACATGTTTTTTCCCTGATTTGGCACGAGGCCGCTCGGAGCGATCGTCGTCGCGCGGTGCGCGATCGCCACGCGGCGCGCGATCGTCGCGATGACGCTCATCGCGCGGCCGGCTGCTTCGCTCGCCGGGATCGATGATGTCTTCCGGCGACGGCAAGCGCGCGCGATAGAGCCGCGCCAGCGCTGCGGCGATGTCCTCGGCCGAGCGCTCGGCCAACAAGGCCTTTGCCAGCTCCAGATCGTCGGCAGTCGTCTCTTCCGTGAACAACACGTCCTTCATGCGCTCATGATCGAGCTTGCGGATTTCATCCGCCTGCGGCGCAGTGCCCCAGTTCGCCTCGATGCCGGACAGATTGAGCAGCACCTCTGCACGACGCCGCCGGATCGGCGGCACCAGGAGGACGCTTGTCCCCTTGCGGCCCGCGCGCCCGGTGCGGCCGGAGCGATGCTGCATCACTTCAGGATCGTTCGGCAGGTCCGCGTGAATGACGAGGTCGAGGCTCGGCAGATCGATGCCGCGGGCGGCCACGTCGGTCGCGACGCAGATGCGGGCGCGCCCGTCCCGGAGCGACTGAAGCGCCAAAGTACGCTCGTTCTGCGTCAATTCGCCTGACAGAGCGACCACCGAAAAGCCGCGCTCCAGCAGCGCCGCCTGCAGGTGCCTGACGGCATCGCGCGTGTTGCAGAACACCAGCGCGCTCGGCGACTCGTAGAAGCGCAGCACGTTGACGACGGCATGCTCGACATCACCGGGGGCAACCCTGATGGCGCGATACTCGATGTCGGCGTGACCGCCTTCGTCGCCCGCAACCTCGATCCGGAATGCGCCCTGCTGGTACTGCTTGGCCAGCGCCACGATGCCACGCGGAAACGTTGCCGAGAACAGCAAGGTGCGGCGCGTGTCCGGCGTGGTCTTGAGGATAAACTCCATGTCCTCGCGAAAGCCGAGATTGAGCATCTCGTCAGCCTCGTCGAGCACAACGACTTTCAATTCCGAGATGTCGAGGCGATTGCGGCGAAGGTGATCGCACAGGCGGCCGGGCGTGCCGACGACGATATGGGCGCCGGCGGCCAACTCGCGCTGCTCGCGGCGCGGGTCCATGCCGCCGACGCACGAGACGACGCGCGCGTGCGCATGCTCATAGAGCCAGGTGAGCTCGCGCTGGACCTGCAAGGCGAGTTCGCGGGTCGGCGCGACGATCAGGGCCAGGGGTGCTCCGGCCCGCTCGAACTTTCCGGCATCGCCGAACAGGTCCCTGGCCATGGCCAAACCGTAAGCGACGGTCTTGCCCGAGCCGGTTTGGGCCGACACCAGGAGGTCGCGGTCGATAGCATCCTCGCCGAGCACAGCGAGTTGAACGGGCGTCGGTGAATCGTAATTGCGCTCAGCCAGGGCACGGGCGAGCGGCGGGGTCAGGGCCGGAAAAGGCACGGGATGAAACCTTGGTTGGTCGGGCGCGGAACGGAAAGCCGAGGGGCCTGACACTGCCGTCGCGGCAGAAGGCCCGGTCACACCCACGATGATTTTGATTTGGACGCTCTTTACGCCAGCAGCGTCCAAATCACCATGCCTTTGATGCATGGCATCGGCGACAGGGTGAACAAGCCCGGGACGCTCACCCCTGCCCTTTGGCACCCTTTTGGCCCAGAACGACGGACTTTTGCGGTCATCTCGCCTGGATTGCGTCCAATCGTAGGCCCCCGGGATGCATACATGACCTCGTCAGGCAAACGTCAGCTGCCACACAGGCTCGCCCAGATGCCCGAGAGCCCTACGCCCACAGTGATCCTTGCCATGCGGACCGTTCGATTCCAAATCGTGCCTCACGAGATAACGGGACACGGATCAACCATGGCCGACAGCATATCGCTTGCCGACAAGCTCGCGACCTTTCATGACCACTGGTCGCCGCGCACGGTCACGACCTTCAATGATTGCGACGTGATGGTGGTGAAGGTGAAGGGCGAATTCACCTGGCACAAGCACGACGACACCGATGACTTCTTTCTGGTCCTGAAGGGCCGGCTGGACATCGAGCTGCGGGACCGCACGGTGACGCTCAGACCGGGCGAACTCTATGTGGTGCCCAAAGGCGTCGAGCATCGTCCGGTTGCCCGCGAGGAGGTTCATCTGCTGCTGATCGAGCCGAGCGGCACGCCGAATACGGGCGACAAGGCCACAGCCGCGCCGCGCAGGCTCGCATAGAGGGCGCGGCTCTAATCCCTTGAGGTCACGAGCTTGCTGAAGCTGCCAGCCAGGCTTGTTCTGACTCGTGCGACGTAATCTTTCGCCGCGCGGCTTATGGCGCGGATGGCGCGCCAGGCTTCGGTGGCCTGGAGCCATGCCCTCATCTCGGTGAACTTCCCGTAGCCCCACGCGAATGCCGGGATCCGCATCAGCTTGTCGCGCGTGAGATGGAACAGGCGCTCGACCAGCACCAGTTTGAGCAGTTCGCAACCGACAAAGGCCGCCACACCGCACACGAACTGGCCGGTTGCGACCAGATAGGCTGCCACGGGCTTGATCGGCTCCAGAATGATCACAGGCACGGAAAACAGCGCGAGCGACGGATAAGGCGGCAGCGATTTGATCCAGGCTCGCAGGCGCTTGAATTCGAAATGCCGCGCAAGCCAGCGCGAGATCGGCATCGCCACGGCCATGAACAGCGCATCTACCAAGAAGTAGATGGCGGCCAGGACGTAGGTGATGGGCTTCAGGATTCGCTTCACGGTATACTCTCCCGTCAACTCAAGCCGTAACGCGGGCTTAAGTTTCACCTCCACGTGAATTTCTCGGGGATTCAGTGTGAAACTTTTAGGGCAGCCTGCTGGACGCAATTCGCGGGGCTACATCTGCTCGATCCGATACTGAATGGGCATGCCAAGCAGCGCATCGCGCACCCGCGGCTCGTCCGTCGGATTCTTCAGCCGGATCACGTTGCCAGCCTCCGAACAGTCCGCTTCGGCCGCCCCCGCGGCCGGGATGAGCCTGGCAAGCTCACGCTGCAGGGCAGTCCGGGTCGCGAGCACGCGGAGCGCCGGCTTGTAGATCTTGCCAATCGGCGTGACCGGCATCTCCTGTAGAATGGTGACGGATTTGGGGACGGCAGCAGGTTCGGACATCATCGGGCCGACGAACGCGAGAATCGCAGCCGCATCGGTGACGGCCCCGGGCTTCAAGGTCACATAGACGACAGGTAGTTCACCAGCATAAGCATCCGGCTCTCCGACGGCGGCGGCGATCGCCACGTCCGGATGCTGAAGCAACGCATCCTCGATGATCGATGGGTCGATATTGTGCGCGCCGCGGATGATAACGTCCTTGGCCCTCCCCGTCACGAACACGCGGCCCTTCGCGTCGACATGGCCGAGATCGCCGGTGACGAGCCAGTCCTGCGCGAACACACCGGCGTTTCGCTTCGCATCGGAGTAGCCCGGCCCGACATTCGGACCGCGTAGCGCGATGACGCCGGTCTCGTCGGAGACGCACCGGTCGGCCGGGTCGAACACGCCCCCGGCCATGCGCATTGCTGCGACTTCAGTGAAAGGCAGCGGCAAGCCGGTCGAACCGGGAATCCGTGGACCGTGCGCAGGCTCGATAGTGATGATCCCCGCGCATTCGGTCATTCCAAGGATATTACGGACCGGCTTGCCGATCGTGCGTTCGAACGCATCGGCCAATTCCGTCGGCAGCGGTGAACCGCCTGTCAGCATCATGCGCATGCACGCGATGTCTGCATTGACGGGGATGGCCATCAACGACGTCATGACGGTCGGCACGCCGCCGATGACGGTCACGCCATAATGCGCGACCTGCTGCCAGATCGTCTCGACGAAGGCGCGGTTGCGCATGCCAAGCCGGGTGGGAATGAGGATGGAGCCGCCCGCCGCAAGCACCGACAGACCGTAGACGAACGCGCCGGCGACATGAAACAGCGGAAAACCATTGACCATGACGTCGTCAGAACCGAGATCGTACATGAGCGCTGCGGATCTGCCCACGAAGGCCTGGTTACGCCTGGTGTGAACGGCGAGCTTCGGCGCGCCAGTCGTTCCGCCGGTGTGGAAATAGGCGGCCACGGCGTCGGGTCCGCCGGAGATCTGGAAATCGAGCACCTCGGCATTTTCCAGCGCGATGAGCTCATCGAAATTGCCGTCGGACCCTGATGTCGGCGCTTCGGAATCGCAATCCAGGATATGCGTCAGGCAACCGGATTTGCGGAGTGCCGGCACCAACCGCGTCCAGATGTCGATGTCCTTGTTATCGCCGAGGGCGATTGCGACCTTTGCTCCCGACGCCTTCAGCAGCCCGATGACGTGGTCGGGCGCAAGCATCGGATTGATCGGACAGACACGGCCCACGACTTCCGCAGCCCACAACGCGATTTGCGTCGACAGAACGTGCGGAGCCAGGATTGCAACGGAATCTCGTTCGGTCACACCGAGGCGGCGAAACAGGTTCGCCGCCTGCCTGACCCGTCCGAGGAATTGCGCGTATGTGAGCACGACGTCATCGTTCGCCGCACCGACCCGGCGAAGATAGCGGATTGCGGGTCGGTCGGGATACCGCCGCGCGCTCGCTTCAAGGATATCAAACGGCGAAGACTGCGGCAGGAAGTCCGACAGCCCCGCCTCTTCAACGGCGCGAATATCTTCGATCGTTGCGACCGTCCGGCGCGCTGGCACCACGATTTCTCCCACGGCCTATTCCACCAGCTCCGGCCACGGCACGATGGTCGACTTCACCGTCTTCATCGCCATGGCGTCCCTTACGGCGCGCGAGACGCCCTCTTCGGTGAACGGATAGATCGTCTGCATCTTCAGCCAGGGATATTTGTCGCGCGTGCGGTAGAGCATGTCGACGCCGAGCGGGAGGTCATTTCCGGTAAAGCCCCAGGAGCCCAGCACATTGAGGTCCTTGGTGCAGATGCGGTGCCAGGACGTCTCGATCGAGCCGGCGTCGGTGAACTGGCCCATCTCGACATAGGTGCCGCCGTCGCGCAGCATCTCGATGCCTTCGGGGCCGGCGGTCGGGTGACCCGAGCAATCCATCACCAGATCAGCGCCGAAACCGCCGACAATCTCGCGGACGCGGGCAATGCGATCCTGCGGCGATTTGATCTCCTCGATGTTCACGGTCGCCTCCGCACCGAACTCGCGCGCGAGCTTGAGGCGCGGCTCTTCCGGCGCGCCGACGCAGATGACGCGTCCCGCGCCCATCTCCTTGGCCGCCGCCACCGCCAGAATGCCGATCGGGCCGGAGCCCTGAATCACCACCGTGTCGGCCCAGGTGAAGCCGCCGGCGCGAGTCGCACGGTTGAAGGCGCGGATGCAGGACGTCAGCGGCTCCGACAATGCACCCAAGCGCAGCGACATGTCGTCGGGCAATTTGTAGATCTTGGTACCGGGCAGCATGTCGAGATCGACATAGACATATTCGGCCCAGCCGCCCCACATGTGCGGCGCCTTGTCGAAGCCGAGATAGCGGCCGTAGTAAACCGGCGTCAGGCATTTGTTGGCGGTCTGCGGGTAATGGATGCAGTAATAGCATTTGCCGCAGGGCATCAGCGGCGGGAGCATCACCTTTGATCCGACCTTGAGCGGCTTGCTCATGAAGTCCTCGGTGAACTCATCGCCGCATTCGACGATGACGCCGCCGATCTCGTGACCAAGCGTGAACGGCCAGGGCAACGGCTTCGGCCAGTGACCTTTCAGGATATGCAGATCGGTGCCGCATACCCCGCATGCGCCGATCTTGATCAGCGCACCCTTGCGACCGACCTTCGGCCACGGCACGGTCTTGATCACGGGCTCTGAGCCGGGGCCTGCGTGGGTGCAGACGCGGATATGGTCCATGGCTGTTTCCTCGCGGCCCTCTTGTTTGTGTTTTGATGATTGCGGGCCTGAGGCGAAGCGTATGTGAGATGCGCGATCGTGCCAAGGTGCGATAGTCCGCAGCCCGCATGGATCCAGTATAATTCCCGAATGACAGACTGGATTCGCGGGACCTGCGCGGCAAACGGAATCGACATCCATTATCTTCGGACCGGCGGCGACAAGCCGCCGTTGCTTGCGCTACATGGATTGACCGGAAGCGGCGCCTGCTGGACGCTCCTGGCTCGCGCGCTCGAAGATCGCTACGACGTCATCATGCCGGACGCGCGGGGGCACGGCGCGTCGAGCGCGCCGCCGCGCGGATACATGTATTGCGACCTCGCCGATGACGTCATCGGTCTCATCAAGGGGCTCAGGCTTGACGCACCGGTCGTGCTCGGCCATTCCATGGGTGGCATGACGGCGGCCGTGGTTGCGAGCGAGATGGGTACGGCGATTCGCGGCTTGATCCTCGCCGATCCAACATTCCTGCCTCCCGAGCGCCAGCGCGAAGTCTATGAGAGCGACGTCGCCGAGCAGCATCGCCGACTCCTCGGCCGGAACAAGGATGAAGTGCTGGCCGAGGCGATGCAGCGGCAACCACACCGGTCGCGCGAGCTGCTCGAACTGATCATCGACGCGAGGCTTCGGACCGCGGTCAGCGCCTTCGAGGTTCTGACGCCGCCGAACCCGGATTATCGCGCGTTGGCCAAAGCCATTGCCGTCCCGAGCCTGCTAGTCATCGGAGACAATGGTGTTGTCTCCGTCGAGACAGCGCGCGAGCTCCAGGACCTCAATCCGCGCCTTCGCCATGAGGTGATCACGAACGCTGGCCATGGGCTGCACTACGACAGGCCGGATGAGTTTGCGGCGGTGGTTAGGACCTTTCTGGAGACGGTGGATACGTCCTACACCCAATTGCCTTGAGCCACCCGCACTGAGCGTGTAATTCCGCAACAGTCCTTTCCTGGTGATCGCTTGAACCTCCACCCTCAAAATCCCGCGGCCGCGTCCGGATCGTTCGCGGCGATGAAGTCCGTGCCGTACCGGCTGCAGTTCATCGCCTATGTGCTGGCGATGATGGCCGACAATATCGAGCATGTGATCAGCTATTGGGTGGTGTTCCAGAAATTCCACTCGCCAACCCTGGGCGGCTTTGCCGTGCTGTCGCACTGGCTGCCGTTCCTCTTGTTCTCGGTCGTGGTCGGCGGGCTCGCCGACCGCTACGATCCGCGCCGCATCATCCAGTGCGGCATGCTGCTGTTCATCGTGGCCTCGGCGGGATGGGGCTTCTTCTTCATCACCGACACGATCCAGATGTGGCACGCGATGCTGCTGCTGGTGATCCACGGCTGCGCCGGCGTACTGTGGCAAACACCGAACCAGTTGCTGCTGTACGACCTCGTGAGTCCGGCCGATTTGCCGAGCGCCGTGCGGCTGAATGCGATGGCGCGCTATCTCGGCATCCTCGTGGGGCCTGCGGTGGGCGGCGTCATCATGCTGACGCTCGGTACATCGCACGGCATCATCTTCAACACGTTGTTCTACCTGCCGATGCTGCTCTGGCTGTTCCGGGCGCCGGCCCGCGACAGCAGTGTCGCGGTGCGGCGTTTCGCCGTGCGCGGCTTCGCCGATATCCTGCTGACCATCCGGGCCATCGGCACGCAGCCGGTGCTGACGGCGATGACGTGGCTTGCCGGCCTCACCTCCTTCATGATCGGCAACGCCTATCATGCGCAGATGCCGGGGTTTGCCGGCGATCTCGGCCATGGCGATCCCGGTGTGTCCTACAGCGTGCTGCTCGCGGCCGACGCCGCCGGTGCGCTGCTCGCCGGCATCGCGCTGGAATCCTGGGGCCGCCTCAAGGGCACGCCGCGCACCGCGATCACGCTGGCAATGCTCTGGAGCGTGGCCCTGCTCGGGTTTGCATCCGTGCGGATCTACCCGGTCGCGATCGTACTGCTGTTCTTTGCCGGCTTCTTCGAGCTGTCGTTCAACACCATGGCGCAGGCACTGGTGCAGCTGAATGCGCCGACCGACATTCGTGGCCGCGTCGTCGGTCTTTATAATATGGCCGGCCTCGGGATGCGGGCGTTCAGTGGCATCACCGTCGGCGTGTTTGGCGCGGCGATCGGGATCCACTGGTCGCTGGGACTGTCGGCCGCTGTGTTGCTGGCACTGCTGTGTCTGCTCTTCGGGCGGGCGACCGGGAAAGCCTAGGGGCGGCTGCCCCGGTTGCCAGTCGAGGGCTGCTGCGGTCCCCGATACCGAGACAGCCGGATACTGCCCGCCCCGATGTGGCTTCTGAAGGCATTGCGCCGGTGCGTATTCGACGCGCGAAATCATAACGCGGCATTAACCCTATGCACCTTAGGGTCGTGCCGGACTCCGCCCGGGCGGGGGGTCGGGTAGTGAAAATGGCGTTGGCGAACAAAAAATTTCTTCCGGCCGCCGAGGAACGTCGGCGTTTCCAGCGGGTGAAGGTGCACCTGCTCGGCCGCTACATGCTGCCGGATCGCCGTGAATTCCCCTGCCAGGTGATCAACATGTCGCCGGGCGGGCTTGCGCTGCTCGCGCCCGGCATCGGCAATGTCGGCGACCGCGTGGTCGCCTATCTCGACCATATCGGCCGGGTCGAGGGCAAAATCACCCGGATCATCGACAACGGCTTTGCCATGACGGTGGGCGCAACGCCGCGCAAGCGCGACAAGCTCGCGGCCCAGCTGACCTGGCTCGCGAACCGCGACATCCTCAATCTGCCGGAGGACCGCCGCCACGACCGTATCGTGCCGCGCAACCCGATCGCGGTGCTGACGCTCGAGGACGGCACCAAGATGACCTGCCGCATCATCGACCTGTCGCTGTCGGGCGCGGCGATTGCCGCGGAGAACCGCCCGCCGCTGAAATCGACGGTTATGCTTGGCCGGGTCCAGGGCCGCGTGGTCCGAAACCTCGAAGACGGCTTCGCACTCGAGTTCCTGCATTCGCAGCCCATCGAAACTCTCGAAGAGAGCGTTACCGCGCGGTAAAGCGAAGGCGCGCCAAAAACCCCTGTTTTCCAGCCCTCAAAGGCGGCCTCCGTGATCCGGACGCCGCCTTTTCCGTGTCCAGCTGCGATTTCGCACGGGTTAACGGGCGGCCCCTTCGCGCGTCCAAACAGCAGTTCCACCAGCGTTTCCGCGTTAATCCCTACAATTTGAATCAATTGCAGTAGTCTCAAATTTTACTCGAATTTTCTTCAAGTATAGATCGAATTCGCTTCGACTTTTACTTGTATTCGTCTCGACTTGACTTGGCCGACTTAGCGGCAACTCAAAAGCTCCGTGCGAAATGTGGTCCCAACAAGAAACGGGGGCCGCAATGTTGGACTTCAGGGGACAGGGGAAGGCACTGGCACTCGCTGCCATGCTGTTCGGAATTGGTGCGGCAGCGCAGGCCGGCGAAGGCCGTCTGCTCTACGCGAGCCTCGGTGACACCGCGCGTGCGCC
Source organism: Bradyrhizobium manausense (assembly GCF_018131105.1). Lineage (NCBI taxonomy): Bacteria > Pseudomonadati > Pseudomonadota > Alphaproteobacteria > Hyphomicrobiales > Nitrobacteraceae > Bradyrhizobium > Bradyrhizobium manausense. The sequence goes on from NZ_JAFCJI010000003.1 coordinate 87,543, forward strand.
GATCGGCTGGGTCGAGTTTTGTGCGGAGAATGCCGCTCAGTGTCAGGGCGGGCCGACGCAGCCGCGCGACATCGTGATGTCGCAGACCGCGTGGCGCGATCTGGTCAAGGTCAATCGCTGGGTCAACGAGACGGTCAAGCCTTTGACCGACCAGGACCACTGGGGCGTGATCGAGAAGTGGTCGCTGCCGACGGATGGTTACGGCGACTGTGAAGACTACGTGTTGTTGAAGCGCAAGATGCTGATGGATGCCGGTTGGCCGCGCGAGGCCCTGCTCATCACCGTGGTGCGTGACAAGAAGGGCGAAGGACACGCGGTGCTGACGGTGAAGACCGACAAGGGCGAGTTCGTTCTCGACAATCAGAACGAGAGCGTCGTTGCCTGGACGGAGACCGGCTACCGCTTCGTCAAGCGCCAGTCGCAGGCCGATCCCAACGTCTGGGTTTCGCTGGGCGACACCAAGCCGGCGATCTCCACCGCCAGCGCAAGAGATCAGTAGTTTCAAGAGGACGAGTTACGCGACCCGGTCACATCCCCACCCCTCCCCGTCCCAGACCGGTTCGCGCGCGGCCAGCCATCCCCCAATGGCTGGCCGCAACTTTTTGGGGTTAGCGATCGCGAGAGTCAGGCGCCCAGCACATCCGCGAGCCGCAGCTCGTCGGCAGCGGGATCCTTCAAAAACAGCTCGGCTTCGATCTCGTTCAGATGCGACAGCATTTGCGCGCGTGCGATCTGCTTGTCGCGCTTGCGGATCGCGGTGACGATCTCGGAATGATGATCGGTGCCACAGGCGGGCGTGTCGTGGCGGCGATAGAGCAGAATGATCAACGAGGAGCGCGCGACCAGCTCTTTCAGGAAACCAAGATAGATGCTGTGGCCGCTCATCTCGGCGATGAGACGGTGAAAGTCGCCGGAGAGCCGGACCGACGCGCGCGCATCACCGCGCAACTCGGCCTCTCGCTCCTGGGCAAGATGCTGCTGAAGGCGCGCGATCCACGCAGGCGAGACGGCATCGACTGCGTGATCGACGATGGTGGGCTCGATCAGCCGGCGCGCCTCGAACACTTCGCGGGCATCCGCCGGCGTCGGACGCGCGACGAAGGCGCCGCGGTTCTTCTCGATGTTGACGATGCCCTCATGCGCCAACTGTTGCAGCGCTGTGCGGACCAGCGTGCGGCTCGCGCCATAGATCTCGCCGATCTCGTCCTCGCCGAGTTTTGTGCCCGGCAGCAGGCGGTGTTCGAGGATCGCCGCGGTCACGCCCTCCCTGATCCTGATGACGCGATCGCTCACGTCGGGCGCATCGGATTTTGGGCGGGATTTGGCGGCCATTAGTTCGAAGGCTGGGTTTGAGGGCTCGATCGGCGATCGTTGGTCCTGGATGGTAATCGACGAGCTGTATCCAATCACAGGCGAAACTTTATACAATCCCCGCCCATTTCGTGTGCACATCCTGGCTCATCCGTGCGCCGCACAAATGTGCGTATTCGATCTAACGACATGACTCCGCTGCACAGTTTTCGAATTCGGCAATTCTGGTGCTGTTGGCACGGACCTTGCGGAGAGAGGCAGAGCATCGCCTCTCTCGCGGACACGCCATGGCCACTCCCGCCGCTCTCGAACTGGTTGCCGTCACCAAGCGCTACGACACGACGCTGGCGGTCGACAACGTCAATCTGAAGATCCCGGCTGGCACCTATTGCTGCCTGCTCGGCCCGTCCGGCTGCGGCAAAACCTCGACCTTGCGGATGGTCGCCGGCCACGAGGCGGTCAGCAAGGGCGACATCATCCTGGGCCCACAGAACGTGACCGACCTCGCGCCCGCCAAGCGCGGCACGGCGATGATGTTTCAGTCCTATGCGCTGTTTCCGCATCTCACCGTGCTCGACAATGTCGCGTTTGCCCTGAAAATGCGCGGCATCGACCGCGCCATCAGGCACAGGCGCGCCGGCGAACTTCTGGAGCTGGTGGCGATGAGCCCCTATGCCGCGCGCCTTCCGGCCCAGCTCTCCGGCGGCCAGCAGCAGCGCGTCGCGCTCGCCCGCGCACTGATCACCGAGCCGCAGATCCTGTTGCTCGACGAACCGCTGTCCGCCCTCGATCCGTTCCTGCGGGTGAAAATGCGCGGCGAGCTGAAGCGGCTGCAGCGCGAGCTCGGCATCAGCTTCATCCAGGTCACCCATGGCCAGGAAGAGGCGATGGCGCTGGCCGACCACATCGTGGTGATGAACCAGGGCAGGATCGAGCAGCAGGGCACGGCGCGCGAGATCTTCCACCATCCCCGCACCGAATTCGTGGCGCGCTTCATCGGCGGCCACAACGTCATCAGCGATGCCGGCAGTCTCATCGCCGTGCGCGCCGACCAGCTCGGCATCAAGCCGGTCACTGACGGCGCGTTCGGCGCGCCGGCGCTGCTCACCCAGACCGAGTACCAGGGCGCCTATGTCGCCGTTTCGCTCACGCTCGACGACGGCACCACCCTGTTCTCCCACATTCCCGAAGCCATTTTCGACGTTCACCCGTTCCGTCCGGGCGATCGCGTGCTGGCCACCTGGGATCCCGCCAAGGCGCAACGTCTGCAATAGCGCCGTCACCTTGGAAAATGCGCAACACAGAGGAGTGACTGCAATGACCGAGACGACCAACAAGACCGGCGTCAGCCGTCGCACGCTACTGAAGAGCACCGCGGGTCTCGCCGGCCTCGCCGCCGGCTCCGGCGCCATCACCGGCTTTCCCTATGTGATGTCGGCCGAGCCGAAGGTGCTGCGCTATCTCGGCACCGCCGTGAACGAGGGCGACGACATCTCCAAGCAGTGTCTGAAGGACACCGGCATCAAGATCGAGTACATCACCGCGACCACCGACGACGTCACCAAGCGCGTGATGACCCAGCCGAACTCCTTCGACGTGCTGGACACCGAATATTTCTCGCTGAAGAAGATCGTGCCGTCGGGCAACATCCTTGCCCTCGACGCCAAGAAGATCAAGCAATTCGACAACATCACGCCCGTCTTCACCAAGGGCGAGACGCCCGGCGGCAAGAAGATCGGCGGCCAGGGCACCGCGCCGTGGAAGGTGCTTTATCTCGAGGGCAAGGACTCCAAGAAGTTCGCGACTTCCGCAACCGAATTCGTGACGCTGATCCCGACCGTTTACAACGCCGACACGCTCGGCATCCGTCCTGACATCATCAAGCGCCCGATCAACTCGTGGGCTGAGTTGCTCAACCCCGAGTTCAAGGGCAAGGCCTCGATCCTCAACATCCCCTCGATCGGCATCATGGATGCCGCGATGGTCGTGGAAGCCACCGGCAAGTACAAATATGCCGACAAGGGCAACATGACCAAGGAAGAGATCGATCTCACCATGAAGGTGATGACGGAAGCGAAGAAGGCCGGCCAGTTCCGCGCCTTCTGGAAGGACTTCAACGAAAGCGTCAACCTGATGGCTTCAGGTGAGACCGTCATCCAGTCGATGTGGTCGCCGGCGGTGACGAAGGTGCGCTCGATGGGCATCGCCTGCACCTTCCAGCCGCTCAAGGAAGGCTATCGCTCCTGGGCGTCCGGCTTCTGCGTCTCCAAGGGCGTGTCGGGTCCGAAGCTCGACTGGGCCTACGAGTTCGTCAACTGGTTCCTCTCCGGCTATGCCGGTGCCTATCTCAACCGCCAGGGCTACTACTCGGCCGTGCTCTCGACCGCGAAGGCGAACATGGAGCCCTACGAGTGGGCTTACTGGATGGAAGGCAAGGCGGCCGAGAAGGACATCAAGGCACCCGACGGTTCGCTGCTGGAGAAGGCAGGCTCCGTGCGTGACGGCGGCTCCTACGAGGACCGCATGGGCGGCGTCGCGTGCTGGAACGCCGTGATGGACGAGAACGACTACATGGTCCGCAAGTGGAACGAGTTCATCGCCGCGTGATGGATACGTCGGAAGACATCCTGCAACAGGCATCCGCGGACCTGGTCCGGGGATCGGACACGGCGCGCCCTGCGAAAGCGGCGCGCCTGTCGCCCTCCTTCGTCTCCTGGCTGCAGGCCGGGCCGATGATGCTGGTGTTTCTCGCCTTCTTCCTGATCCCGCTCGTCTTCGTCGTCATCGTCTCGTTCTGGGACTACAACGAATATCAATTGCTGCCGGCGTTCTCGGGCCGCGGTTACACCGACACGTTCGAAGGCTGCATCGCACAGCTCCCGGAGCTCTGCACGATCGCCAAGACCTATGTGAAGACATTGAAGCTGTGCTTCCTGGTCTGGGCCATCACGCTCTTCATCGGTTTCTGGGTCGCCTATTTCCTCGCCTTCCACGTCAAGTCCAAGACCTGGCAGATGGGGCTATCGTTGCTCTGCACGATCCCGTTCTGGACCTCCAACGTCATCCGCATGATCGCCTGGATCCCGCTGCTCGGGCGCAACGGCCTCGTGAACTCCGGCCTGATGAAGACAGGCCTGATCAACCAGCCGGTGGAGTGGCTGCTGTTCTCCGAATTCTCCGTGGTGCTGGCGCTGGTCCACCTCTTCACCTTCTTCATGGTGGTACCGATCTTCAATTCGATGATCCGCATCGACAAGGCGCTGATCGAGGCCGCCTATGACGCCGGCGCCACCGGATTCCAGACGCTCGTCAACGTGATCATTCCGCTGGCCAAGCCCGGCATCGTGATCGGCTCGATCTTCGTCATTACCATCGTGATGGGCGACTTCATCACCATCGGCGTGATGGGAGGGCAGCAGATCGCAGCGGCCGGCAAGATCATCGAGACGCGGGTGAACGCGCTGCAATTCCCGGCGGCCGCCGCCAATGCCGTGATCCTGCTCGTCATCACCTTCCTGATCATCACCATGATGTCGCGCATCGTCGACATCAAGAAGGAGCTGTAGGATGAAGGAAGGACGTCCGCGCAGCTTCTATGTCCTCGCGATCTTCTTCGCAGCCTATGTGCTATTTCTCTACGGTCCGATGATCGCGATCTACGTGCTGTCGTTCCAGGGGCCGCAGGGCGGCCTCACCTTCCCGATGAACGGCGTGTCGACCTATTGGCTCGCAAAGCTGTTCCAGGGCACCGGCATCGTCGATCTCGGCGCGGCCTTCCGCCGCTCGCTGCTGCTCGGAATCATCGTGATGGCCGTCACCGTCGTGCTGTCGGTCGCCGCCGGCATGGCGTTCCGGCGCAAGTTCAAGGCGCAGAGCATCCTGTTCTACTCGGCGATCGCGAGCCTCATCGTGCCCTCGATCATCACCTCGCTCGGGATCTCGCTCGAATTCCGCATTGTCGACGATCTGATCAAGGCGCACTGGAACGAGAATTTCGAAACCTCGATGGGCCTGCTCACCTCCGGGCTCGGCGCGCATCTGACCTGGACCTTGCCGTTCGGTCTTCTGATCATGTTCGCGATCTTCAACCGCTTCGACCCGCGCCTCGAGGAAGCCGCGCGCGATCTCGGTGCGACGCCGTGGCAGGCCTTTCGTCATGTCGTGCTGCCGATCATCCTGCCGTCGGTCATCGGCATCGGCCTGTTCGGCTTCACGCTGTCCTGGGACGAGCTCGCACGCTCCAGCCAGGCGATCGGCGCGGTGAATACGTTGCCGCTCGATCTCCAGGGCCTCACCACGACGGTGACGAACCCGGACATCTACGCGCTCGGCACTATCATCTCCGCGGTGTCATTTGCGGTCATCACGCTGGCGCTCGGCACCATCCACATCCTCAACAAACGGCAGGCGGCCAAAGGCTCGGACGCCGGCAAGGGGCTCGTCTGATGGCGATGCGACTGCACATCGTCAACCCCAACACCACTGCGCCGATGACGGCGAAGATCGCCGCGGCGGCGCGCGCGATCGCACAGCCCGACACAGTGATCGATGCCCGTCAGCCTGCGATGGGGCCGGTCTCGATCGAGGGCTTCTACGACGAGGCCTTCGCCGTTCCCGGCATGCTCGGCTGCATCCGCGAGGCCGACCGCGACGGCGCGGATGCGCACGTCATCGCCTGCTTCGACGACACCGGCCTCGACGCAGCACGTGCCGCAGCGAAGGCGCCGGTGATCGGTATCGGCGAGGCGGGCTTTCACGTCGCGAGCCTGATTGCGGCGCGTTTTGCGGTCGTGACGACGCTCGGTGTCTCCATCGTGCCGATCGAGCATAATCTGCGAAAGTACGGCCTCGTCGAGCGCTGCGCCCGCGTCCGCGCCGCCGAGGTCCCCGTGCTTGCGCTCGAGGAGCGCAACGCAGACGCGGTTGGAAAAATCTCCGCGGAAATCACGGCCGCGATCCGCGACGACCGCGCCGAGACGATCGTGCTCGGCTGCGCCGGCATGGCCGATCTTGCCGCGGAGCTTGCAGCCGCCCACGGCCTGCCCGTGGTCGATGGCATCGCGGCTGCGGTCACACTGGCCGAAGGGCTGGTGCGCCTTGGCCTAACGACCTCGCGGCTCGGCCCCTACGCGACGCCGCGTTCGAAGACCTATTCAGGCCCGTTTGCGCCGTTTCAGCCCTGAGCCCGCAGTCTACGATCTGGCGCCACAATCCCCCGCCGGACGCTTCGCATTGGGTCAATTACGCTTTTTCCACCAGCGGCCACCTTTTTGTCCCATTTGTTGCTGAAATGTAACGCTTTCGGGACGTCCCGGCCGCCATGTTCTCCGTTCTTGTGCTGCCGCTCTTCGCCACTCACCAAGATTAAATTTGGGTTTTGTCAGCGATGATCGATCTCGCAGAGGACACACGGTCCAATCCTCTCCTCCGTCTCGGTGCGCAACCGATCGCGCTGACAGCTGTGGCGCTGCTGCTGCTGATTGCCGGCGTCACCTCGATCGCGATCTGGCGCGCCTATACCGGCGCGGCGCCCGAGACCGACCGCGCGGTCGCATCGCGGCAGCTTCAGGTCCGTGCGGCACAGGCCTCCGAGCAACTCGTCGAGAAGACCAAGGGGCTGGAGGCGACCCAGCAGGAATCGATCGATCAGCTCCAGGTCGTCCAGGACCAGCTTTTGACGATGAAGCGGCTGCTCGCCTCGCAGCAGGCCGACACCAAGCGCCTGTCGGAGCAGGTCGCCAATCTGAACGAATCCATCGACGGGTTGCGGCAATCCTTTGCCAGCGTCCGGTCCACCGAGGCCGATACGCCCTCGGTTACCCCGAAGAAACCTGCGCGTCACCGGCACGCCAGCGCCCGCAAACGCTCTCGCAGCTGATTGGATCCCGGGCCGCCGCCTTTTATTTTCACCACTTGTGAAATGGATCACATTTGCCCGTATGATTCCGCGCCATGCTTGCGCATACCGGATGGCGTGAGCCGATTTCAATATCCGGGGCTGGCAAGGTCGTTGACGGTATACTGCGTCAACGGCCTTGTTTTTAGTGCCGCGGTATTTAGGTGCCTCGATCCAGGCGCCTGCGCGCGTCGCTGCCCCTATTCACAGACCTGGACGCGGCGGACGCGCCAGCCCCACTGCGTCATCACCCGCTGCCGCCTGAGGTAGCACTGCGCGCCGTAGTCCTCGTAGCCGACGCCGTAGTAATCGCCATAATACGGGTAGCCGTAGCCGTACGCGCCGTAATAGCCGGCGCCTGCGATGCCGGCGCCGATGGCGACACCCGGCCAGAAGCCGCCGCCATGCCAACCGTGGCCCCAGCCGCCGTGGCCCCAGCCACCACCGCCATGGCCCCAGCCGCCGCCACCGAAACCGCCCCTCGCCTCCGCGCCCTGCGGAGCCGCCAGGCTCAGCGTCGCGATTGCCAGTGCGGCCATGATCATCTTGCGCAACATCAACTCACCCTCCGCGTGGAAACGCTCCACGCTTCAAAACAGGTGCCACGCTAATGTCATGCGATCATCGATGATAGGCGCAGCGGCTCACTTCCGCGCGAGCATCAGCAGCCGCGGCAGATGCCCTTCATCTTCTTGTCGAGCAGCCGGTTCTCGGCGCTCACCGCGGCATCAGCATCAGGGTTCGTCCCCAAGGCGGCACCGGTGGTGGTGCCAGCCGCCGTATTCGCCCCGGAAGACTGCGCCGTGCCTGCGCTGTTAGTGCCGCGTGCGGGCGCCGGCGCATGAGCGACGCCGCCGGTTGATCCGGTCGCCCCGCCAGTCGTTTGCGCAAACGAGATCGCCGGCGTCGCGGCGAGAGCGAAGATCACGATCAACGTTTTCATTGAACTGCTTGCGGTCCATCTGATCATCGGAAATTCTCCTTGCCCAACAACCGTCGCAGCAAAGACAGGTTCCGGAACAAATTCCCTCACATCAGCTTGAAACTGGGAGGCAGCCACGATCATGCGCAAACTGATCGCGTTCGACGAGGATACGTTCGACAAGCTGAAGCAATTGGGGCGCGACCGGATGGCGACGTTTCAGGAGCTCGCGGATGAAGCCTTTGCCGACCTCCTGAAAAAGCACGGCATCCCCATCGACCTCAGGGACGCCCTGCGCAGGAGCGCGCGACTCGACGGCGTGACGGGCAAGACGACGCCGCGCTCGAAAACCAGAAAGGCAAAAGCACGATGACGGATCGCGATCCCTTTGCAGACGGCGAACGCGCAGCGCGCGAGAACATCCCGGCCGAAGCCAATCCTTACACAGTCGGCAGTGACGAGCACGCGCTGTGGGCCGCCGGCCACGAGAAAGTCGCGAGCTCAATCGAAGCGCGCGAATCCGAGGGAAGCTAGCCGATCCGCTTCAGGCCCTTCTTGAAGCGCGGGCCGTTGGCGACATAGAACCTCGCCGCGCTTCCCATCTTCTGCACCTGGGCATCGTCGAGCGTACGGATGACGCGCGCGGGCGAACCGATGATCAGCGAGCGTTCCGGAAACTCCTTGCCCTCGGTGATGACGGAGCCGGCGCCGACGATGCTGTTGCGGCCGATCTTCGCGCCGTTCATCACGATCGAGCCCATGCCGATCAGCGCGCCCTCTTCGATGGTGCAGCCGTGCAGGATGACGTTGTGGCCGACGGTGCAGTTCTTGCCGATGACCATGGGAAAGCCGAGGTCGGTGTGACAGGTCGAGCCGTCCTGCACATTGGCGCCCTCGCCGATCTCGATCCACTCGTTGTCGCCGCGCAGCACGGCACCGAACCAGACACTCGCGCCCGGCTTCAGGCGTACGCGGCCGATCACGGTCGCGGTCTCCGCGATGAAGTAATTGCCGTCAGAGGGAAGATCGGGCGCCTGCCCGTCGAGCTCGTAGATCGCCATGGAGGTCTCCTGTCGCGTTGACCTCAGGCATAGCGAAACGGCGGCGTGGAAGCAAAGGGCTGTCAAGCAGCCCTGCAAAGGTTCAGGCGAGCACGCCCGCCGCGCGCAGCGTCATCAGGAAGAAGGTGCCGCTCATCATGCTCCAGAAGCCGGCGATCACGGTCGCCATCATCACGAACTCGACGCGGCGGCTTTCCAGCCGCATGCCGCGCAGTGTGTTGCGCATGATGATGAAGGGCGCGGCGAACACCAGGAACGGGATCGCAGCGAAGGTGCGAGGGGCGACGCCTTCCTGCAACAGCCCGAAACCTGCTTGCCGCTGCGACAGCGCCTGGTAGCCGTTCGAAAGCGCGCCCGCGAGCGCAAAACCGATGCAGATCGAGAAGAAAGTATTGAGAGCTTCAGGTGTCATCGGAAGGTCCGCCCATACGCAACGCGAGGTACTTCCTGTGACAAATAGCGCCGGTTAACGCTACATTATCCTTAAGCGAAGGTTAACGACGCCGCCCGGCGCGCGCAGGGCTCCCTGCCGTTCCCGGTGGCCGGGAACCCTCCGCGAATTCGCCGCCCCGTGGCATATTCGCCGGTGATTCGTCGGCCACCGGCCGACCCCCGGGCTCATTCGCGCGACGTCATGACGGTGTTTTCGGCAACTTCTCCTCGGTCTTCCAAGACAGGTGCAAGGACGAGCGCAAGGGCGCGCTCGCATCTCGTCCCGTTTGCGCTCACCGGCGTCGTCGCGGCGGGCGCGATCGCGCTGGTTGCCTATCTGCTGTGGCCGACCTGGAGCACGAGCGGCGTCGATACGCCGGACAAGCTGCCGGTCAGCGTCGGCGGCACGCTGTTCAACCTGCCGGTACAGGCGATCCGGATGAAGATCCAGCGGCACTCCGGTCCGCAGGAGCGCATCGATCTCGATTTCCTCTATCCCTCGCTGCAAGCGCCGAACGGGCCGCGGCACGTGACCGCCGACACCGTGGACACGGCGATGCAGCCGATCGACCGCATCTTCCTGTCGATCGCGGCGCATCACGACGCACTCTCACCGGAGCAGCGAACGACGACGATCTATCCGCGCTATCTCGACCAGGCTGCGACGGCACCGGACGACGGATTGACGATGCGCCCGTTCCGCAGCGACACGCCCTATGGCAGCGAGGATCTGTATTCCGCGAGTTTCCCCGCCCTCGCCGCGCGCTGCACGCGCGATGCCGCCACGCCCGGCATGTGCCTGTCCGAACGCCGCGTCGGCGCCGCAGACCTCACCTTCCGCTTTCCGCGCAGCTGGCTGTCGCAATGGCGCGACGTCGCGAACGCGATGGACAGGCTGACGGCGCAGCTGCGCGGGCCGAAGGGCTGAGCACGAGGCCTCCGCGATAAAAAGTCGAAAACAACCCCATGCACCGTAGCCGGCGTCGGCCACGAGTTCGCATTTACCGAATTTCGGCTTGCCCCGTCGGGCAAAACAGCGGCATGATGTCATCATGCGGGCGATCGACTTGAATGATGCGCCGGCAGGGAACGTGATTGATGTCACAGACGTCGAATTGCATTTGGCCATTCTGCGAATAATCTGACGTTTTGCATTCGGGGGCTGGAATGCGGCTTCGGCTGTTTGTTTTACTGGTTCTTGCGACCTGGCTTTCGACCTGGCTGGAGACCGGCTCTGCACTCGCCGCGGAGAAGCGCGTCGCGCTCGTCATGGGCAACTCGGCCTACAAGAACGTGGGGCGGCTGGCGAACCCCGCGAACGATGCCGCGCTGGTCGGCGAGATGTTCAGGAAGGCAGGCTTTGACTCGGTCGACATCAAGCTCAACCTGAGCGTCGCCGAGATGCGCAAGGCCCTGCGCGATTTTGGCGGCAAGGCGCGCGAGGCCGACGTCGCGGTGGTCTTATGCCGGTCACGGCATTGAGCTCGACGGGACCAACTATCTAATCCCCACTGACGCGACGCTCGAGACCGACAGCGACGTCCTCGACGAAACGCTGCCGCTGGATCGGGCCCTGTTCGCGGTCGAGCCGGCCAGGCAATTGCGCCTCGTCATCCTGGATGCCTGCCGCGACAACCCGTTCGCCAAGACGATGAAGCGCACGATCGCCGCCCGCGCCATCGGCCGCGGCCTCGCCAAGGTCGAGCCGACCAGCCCGAATACGATGATCGCCTTCGCCGCCAAGGCGGGATCGACAGCATCGGATGGCGACTCCAAGAATAGCCCATTCGCCACCGCCCTTGTCGAGCGCCTGCCCACCCCGGGGCTCGACCTGGGCAAGGCGTTTCGATTCGTGCGCGACGACGTTCTCAAGACCACCGGCTACAAGCAGGAGCCGTATGTGTACGGCTCGCTGGGCGGCGACGACGTCTCGCTGGTACCTGCCAAGCCGGCGGCAGCGCCGGGCCCGCAAGCCAATCCACAGGACGCCGTACGCCGTGACTACGAACTGGCGCTTCAGCTCGGTACGCGTGACGGCTGGACTGCCTTCCTCAACAGCTTTCCCAGCGGTTTCTATGCCGATCTTGCCAAGGGCCAGCTGAAGAAGATCGCTGCAGAAGAAACCCGCGCTGCTGCTGCGGAAAAGGCCAGGCAAGCCGAGGATGAGAAGGCCCGCCTGGCATCCGATCGCGCCAAGAAGGTCGAACAGGAGAAAGCGGCGGCCGCCGCCAAGGCCGCTGAGGACGCCCGAATCGCGGCGGAGAGGGCCAAGCAAATCGAGGACGCCAAAACGGCCGCCGCGGAGCAGCGCAGGAAGGATGCCGAGGCCGCCGCGGCGAAGGCGTCGGCCGAGAAACAGTCTTCCGAGAACGAGCAGAAGGTGGCGACCCTAAGTCCCGCGCCCGTGCAACCGAGCCTGTCTCCGCAGGAAACAGCGAAGCTGGTTCAGTCCGAACTGCGCCGCGTCGGCTGTCTGGCGGACGCTGCCGATGGCGACTGGACTGCGTCATCACAGCGCTCACTGACCCTGTTCAACAAGTATGCGGGGACGAAGCTCGACGCCAGGCTCGCGAGCTTCGACGCGCTCGACGCCATCAAGGCCAAGCCGGGCCGGGTCTGCCCGCTGGTGTGCGACCGTGGCTTCAAGGCCGATGGCGACGCTTGCGTCAAGATCGCGTGCCGCGCGGGCTATCGCGTCAATGACGACAATGAATGCGAAAAGGTCCAGGACAAGAAGCCGGTTGCGACCCGCGAGGATGCCAAGAAGCGAGACGCGGAGCGCAAGCAAACCGAAGCTGCCCCCGCGAAGCCGTCTGCATCGGGTCAAATGATTTGCAACAACGCGGGCTGTCGGCCGGTGAGGCCCGGCTGTCGAATTACAACCCAGAAGTATGGCTCCGCAGTCTCCATGGTAGGAGGCGGACAAATGGAAGTGTGCGATTGAGCGGCGACCGAGGTGCAATCGCCGCCTTGCGTGCAAGCCGAATGGGTCGATGCGAAGTGCATCACAGTCGCCGACACCACCGCGGCTGCGAATTTTCGCAGAGAAACAGAGATTGAGGCCGCGGGCCGCTCAGATGTCCGCCTCACCCGGTGCGCCCCATCGATAGTCCGGCACATCAAGCTTGTCGGCGAGGTCCCGGCCGACGGCAAGTCTTGCCGCGCCCGGCCATGAGAAGGCCCTGACAACCTGGTTTCGAAACCACAGACCATACGAGGTCCTCGGCGCGAACGCGGCGGCGAAGCGTTCCGCTCCGCGTTGCTTGGCGTCGATATAGCTGCGAAGGCGCGCTTCGTAGGCGCCGAATGCGTCCCGGTAGCGCCCGTCAGCACGGGCGAGCTCCCCCGCAAGCACATAGGCAGAGATCATGGCCAGGGCCGAGCCCTGCCCGGCCACCAGCGACACACAAAACGCCGCATCGCCAATCAGGGCGATACGGCCTCGCGACCAGCAGTCCATTTTGATCTGGCTGACGCGGTCGAAATAGAGATCGTCGCAGTGCTCGAGCGCGTGACCGATCTGCGGCCACTCCCATCGCGCGTCGCGATAGATGTCGCGCAGCGTTGCCTTCTGATCAGCAAGCGTCGCGGGCGACCGATTGGCGTCGTCGGCGAAGATGAAAACGAGCAGCGTTCGATCACCATGCAGGGCAAAGCGCCCGATCATGCGGCCCGGGCGGGTGTACATGAGATATGTATTCTCGTCGCGCTTGTCGTAACCGTGCACCTCGAACGCAGCGACGCCGTAGCCGAGATGCCGTTCGACAGCCTGTTGCGGCCCGAAAGCAAGACGCCGCACCTGCGAATGCAGGCCATCGGCCCCGATCACGAGATCGAAGCGGCGCTCGCCACCGCGGAGAAAACGAACCCCGACCTCGTCGGCCCGCTCCTCCAGCGCAACGATCTCATCATCGAAAATGACCTCGGTGGAGGCGCTGATCTTCTCGTACAGCAGGTGTGACAGATCGCTCCGCGCCAGCGTGATGAAACGTCCGCCCGTGAGCTCGTCGAACACCTGTGTGCCGAAACCGGCAGCCCGCCGACCGTCATCATCGACGATCCGCACCTCGCGCACATGATAACCGGCGCGATCGATCGCCGGCAGCAGCCCCATGCGCTCGGCAATGTCGTAACCCAGTCCCCAGAAGTCGATGACATAGCCGCCGCGACGAAGCGCGGGCGCGCGCTCGACCAGCGTCGGCACGTAGCCGGCACGCTTCAGCCAATAAGCCAGGGTCGGCCCTGCGATCCCCGCCCCGGAGATCAGCACTGTTTTCATGACGAGGATATAGGGAGAGCGGCGATCGATTGCACCGCCGCCTCAACTCCAGATGATGACGAGGTAAGTTCCGCGCCAGGTCACCGGCCGGCATTATTCCTGGTCGACGAGATCGTCCTCAAGGATCGCCATCTGGAACTGGAATGAGCGATCATCATCCTCGTCGTCGACGAACAGCACGCCGATGAATTCTTCGCCGATATAGACCTCGGCGGAATCATCCTTCTTCGGCCGCGGCACGACGCGGATCTTGGGATTGCCGAACACGCGCTTCAAATACGCGTCGAGCTTTCTGACTTCTTTGACGTCCACGGCAAGTCTCCGATCAAAATTGGTCGGCGGGTTTTAGGACGAGATGCGACGAACCGCCAGCATGAATTGCCAAAGAATTTGGGGACGAAAAGGGCCGGAAGAACAGGCCCTTCTTGCAGAACTCAAAGACCCATTGCGTTGATCATCTGGTCCATGGTGCGCGACGGCTCCGCGCAGCCGGCCTCGCCGACGATCTTGGCCGGCACGCCGGCGACCGTGACATTGTGCGGTACGGGCTTGACCACGACCGAGCCGGCCGCGATGCGGGCGCAATGGCCGATCTCGATATTGCCGAGAATCTTGGCGCCGGCGCCGATCAGCACACCGTGACGAATCTTCGGATGACGGTCCTCGTTCTCCTTGCCGGTACCGCCGAGCGTGACGCCGTGCAGGATCGAAACGTCGTCCTCGATCACAGCCGTCTCTCCGCAGACGAAGCCGGTGGCGTGGTCGAGGAAGATGCCGCGGCCGATGCGCGCGGCGGGATTGATGTCGGTCTGGAACACTGCAGACGCACGGCTCTGGAGGTAATACGCAAAATCCTTGCGACCCTTCAGATAGAGCCAGTGCGAGAGGCGATGGGTCTGGATCGCGTGAAAGCCCTTGAAGTAGAGCAACGGATCGATGAAGCGCGACGTCGCGGGATCACGGTCGTAGACGGCGACGAGATCGGCGCGGAAGGCATTGCCCAGATCGGGATCGTCGCGCAGCGCTTCGTCATAGGTCTGGCGCACCAGATCGCCCGACAGCGCGGAGTGATCGAGCCGGTCGGCGACGCGGTGGATCACCGCATCTTCGAGGCGGCTGTGATGCAGCACCGTCGAATAGATGAAGGTCGCAAGCTCGGGCTCGCGATGGACAATGTCCTCCGCCTCGCCGCGGATCCGGTCCCAGATCGGATCGAGCGTTGCGAGCTTTCCGCCCGGATTGACCTGATGCACTGCCATGGGATCTGCTTTCGAATGGGCTGGTTTTGTTGGCTCTATAGCACAGTGTAGGCGACAAAGTCCTGACGGGCTTGCCTGAGAGTGAACAGTGCGTTGTCCCGCGAAAGCATGCCAACGCGTTGAAACACAACAGGTTCTTATGGCGCCCCCAGGCGGCAAGGTCGGCTTGAAATGGTCAGAGTCCCGCCAAATTCAAGCCGGGCGACGTCAAACTATTGGTGAATTTCGCCTCGACCGTTATTGCGGGCATGGTCCGGCAGAGGACGGGAACAGCTTTGAGCATTACCACCGATAGTTTGCGCGCACGCGCCGCGGGTACGTTTTGGCTGCGGCTGGCGGCGGTGGCTCTGCCCCTCCTCATGATCGCGCCCGCATTCTGGAACGGCTATCCGCTGTTGCAATGGGACACCGGCGGCTATCTGGCGCGCTGGTATGAGGGCTACCTCGTCCCCAGCCGCTCCACCGTCTTCGGCCTCTACCTGCATTATGGCGAAGGTTTCGGCTTCTGGATCAACCTCGCGGTCCAGTCGCTGGCGACGCTGTGGCTGATCCAGCTCACACTGCGCGTCCTTGGATTGATGCAGACATTCCGCTTCGTCTCGATCAGCCTGCTGCTGATCCTGTCGACGGCGCTGCCCTGGCTCGCCAGCATGCTGCTGACCGACATCTTTGCAGGGCTGTCGATCCTGTCGCTGTTTCTCCTCATCATCGGGGGCAGCCGCATCTCGGGGCTGGAGAAAGCCTCGCTGTTCGTCTTCACCGCCTTCGCCGCCGCGACGCACAGCGCCACGCTCGGCGTGCTGCTTGGACTCTGCGCCGTCGGCTGGATGGCGCGACCGTTGCTCGGGCGTCGTCTTTCGATTGCCGGACTGACCCAGGCGAGCCTTACGATCGTCGTGGGCGCCTTGATGCTGGTGTCGGCCAACCATGCGCTGTCGGGCAAATGGGCCTGGACGCCCGGCGGCTACGGCGTCGCCTTCGGCCGCATGATGCAGGACGGCATCGTCGCGCGCTTTCTCAACGATCATTGCCCGCGCGAAAACTTCAAGCTCTGTCCCTACCGCAACGAATTGCCGGCGACCGCCGACGAATTCCTGTGGGGCAACAGCATGTTCAACACGCTCGGCCGCTTCGAAGGCCTGAACGACGAGATGGGCACCATCGTCGTGCGATCGCTCGGCGACTATCCGGCCTGGCAGGCCGGAGCGGCGCTGCGGGCGATGGGCCAGCAATTGCTGCATGTGGCGACCGGCGAAGGCGCCAGTGTCTGGATCCCTCACACCTACGGCATCATCGAGCGCTACATCCCGGCGCAGGTCGCGCCGATGCGCGCGGCCCGCCAGCAGAATTGGGGCCTCAATTTCGACTACGTCAACTGGCTGCACGTCCCGGTCGCGCTGGTCTCGATGCTGGGACTACTGGCGCTGCTCGGACATGCGCTGGCCAACAGGAGGCTCGACGATCTGACGTTGCTGGCGGCGACCGTGACGCTGGCCTTGCTCGGCAACGCCTTCATCTGCGGCGTGATCTCGGGCCCGCACGACCGTTACGGCGCGCGCATGGTGTGGGTTGCGACCTTCGTGGTGCTGATGGCGCTGTTTCGATCGATCGGTGACGACGAGCCGGCGGACGAAACTTCAGCCGCGGCGTGACAGGAAGTCGAGCACGCCTGATTTGTAGACCTTGTCGCCGACCGCGCGCATGTGATCGCGGCCCGGGATATCCAGCACTTCCGAGCCGGGAATGATGGCGCCCAGCGCGCTGGCCGAGCCCGCGACGTCATCGGTCGAACCGACCGCGATCAGCACGGGCACGTCGATCCGCGCGGCCTCGTCCCTCGTCATGAGATCGCGCGTGCCGCGGAGGCAGGCCGCGAGCGCACGGCGATCGGAACGGGTCTGATCGGCAAACGCACGAAATGTGCGGCCGACGGGATCAGTGACGTCATCAAGCGAAGGCGCTTCCAGCGCCTTGGCGACGGTTTCGCCCGGACCGGTGCCCTCGATCAGGCCACCGATGCCGATGCCGCCGAGAATTGCCGAGCGCAGGCGCTGCGGCTCGTTCAGCCCGAGCCAGGCCGTCATCCGCCCGCCCATCGAATAGCCCATGAGGTCGGCCTGCGGGATGGCGAGATGATCCATCAGCGCGAGCACGTCGCCCGCCATGGTGGGGATCGAGTACTGCGCGGGCTCGTAGAGCTTTGCGCTTTCGCCATGGCCGCGATTATCCAGCGCGATGACGCGGCGGCCGTTCTTGCGCAGCTCGGAGACCCAGGTCGGATAGACCCAGTTCACGTTCTTGCTCGAGGCAAAGCCGTGCACCAGGATGATCGGATCGCCCTCGCCTTCGTCGAGATAGGCAATTTCAACGGCGCCGTTGTGAAAGCTCGGCATCAGCAGTTCCGGACTGTTGTGGGGAAGGATTGATCTTAGGCCGTCGCGGCCCGACTGGCCAGAGCGGCCTCGGCGGCGGCCTGCGCCCGGCGGAGCCGTTTGGCCCGTCTGCGATCGCACCAGGCCTGCGTCAGGCGCTCGGTGGTCGCCTTGATCGAGGACAACAGGCCGAACAGCGTCAGGGCCGCACCCAACAGCCAGAGCGTGAGATCGAACGCGCCGCCGACCAGCAGCAGCGCGCCGCGGCCGAGCAGCTTCATGATGGCGCGCGTCTTGCCGCCTTGCGCTTCAGCAAGCCGCGCTGCGCGCGCGACGTCCTTCGGTCCTTCGGCGATGCGCAGCGTATCCATCGCGCCGCGCGTGCCGGTCTTCTCGGCCACGCGCGTGACGTCCTTGCCGAGCCGCACCAGCGCGCCGGCCTTCTCGACGCGGAACGCGGCCTTGATTGCGCTCATGGTCTCACCGGGGCGGAACACCGAACCCTTGGCGACGGCATTCTGAAGCATCGGCGCGTCGACCAGTTCACGCGCCGACCGCCCGGCCCATGCGGCGAGACCTTCGCCGAGCCGTCCGACCTTGCGGGCATCCTTCACCAGCGTCAGCCCGGCGCGAACAGGCGCGGCGCCGCCGGCGGACACGTAGGTCACCGCCGTCACCGCGAGGCCCGCGGTGGCAAGGCCGAGCACGAGGCGATCGGTGTCCTCGCCCATGGCGAGATGCTTGCCTTCGCGCACGACGTCCCTGATGTCGCCGATCACGAAGAGATCGCCGGCGACCGTCCCCGACAGGCTCGCGACATCGTCGGCATTGCCGGTGACGAGCCCGGCGGCGAAACGCCTGGCGAAATGCGAGGAGGAGTTTTCGGTTTTGACGGCATCGCCGACACGGCTCAGGAGATCGTCGGGCAGCGCGATGTTGCGGTCACGCGCGAGCGCGACAAAGCTGTCGGCGAGATCGGCATCGCCCGCCGCGAGCGCGGCCTCGATATTGTCTTGAACCAGGCGGTCGTTCTGCGCGAGGGCCGCATCGAGCTTGAGTTCGGAGAGCGCCGCCGGATCATCCTGGGCGGCGAGAACCGCGCCGGCCTCGCGGGCATGCGGTGCTACCTGCGCGAGCACGAGGCTGCATGCAGCAATCCCCGCCAATGCTGAGCTGATTCGCAGCCACTTCATGCTGAAAGCCTGGACATTCGCAGATCACTTGCGCGCGTCATTCGCGCCCGATGGTTCGTCTTTCGTCGCAATTTGCGTGTCCACAGACATAGTATGCCAAATTTGCGACACAACGTCCCCGACGAAAGAAGGGCTTCTCTGAGGCGACAAGATTGTGTCGAATTTACATGAGCAAATGAGCATGGGGCAATTGCGAACCTTTCAGTTCCGCCGGGCTAGCAATCAACTGCACCCATCAGTATGGTCCGCGGCGTTGAAAATATGCTGCGTCACCGCTGATTGTGTCTGCCGCCATTGCCACTCCAGGATGAACTACGATGTCCGACCATGTCGTCCCGCACTTCCATAACGATGCCGGTGTCCCCGTCATCGAGATCGGCTCGAAAGAGTTCATGTGCGTCGGCGCCAATCCTCCGTTCGACCATCCGCACGTGTTCCTGGACCTCGGCAACGACAACGAGATCATCTGCCCTTACTGCTCGACGCTGTACCGCTTCGCCGCCGACCTGAAGGCGGGCGAAGCCCGTCCGCCGGAATGCGTCTTGAAGGACAAGGTGGCCTGACCGTTCCCTCCGGTCAGGGGTGGCGCTCCCACGAACGATCGTCATTGCTGGTGCCGGAATCGGAGGACTGACGGCTGCGCTTGCGCTGGCCGGGCGCGGTTTCCGCATCGTCTTGCTGGAAAAGGCCGAGCGGCTCGAGGATATCGGCGCCGGCCTGCAACTTTCCCCGAATGCCAGCCGCGTGCTGGTCGAGCTCGGCCTGACGGAACGGCTGAAGCTGCGCGCTGTCGTGCCGGACGCACTCTCGATCATGAGCGCCCGCGCCGGCGGCGAACTGCTGCGGATGCCGCTCGGCGAGGCCGCCGCCAACCGTGCCGGTGCGCCCTATTGGGTGGTGCACCGGGCCGACCTGCAATCGGCGCTGTCAGGCGCGGTTGCGGACCATCCCGACATCGATCTGAAACTGGGCGCAACGTTCGAGGATGTCGCGCCCCATGCCAAGGGACTGACGGTGGTCCACCGCAGCGGGACGATCCGCCGCAGCGATCTCGCCAGCGCCCTGATCGGCGCCGACGGGATCTGGTCGACGGTCCGCCAGCATCTGTTCCCCGAGGTGCAGCCGCGCTTCTCCGGGTTGATCGCCTGGCGCGGCACGCTGGATGCCACGCAACTGCCGAAGGATTTTACGGCGCGGCGGGTGCAGCTCTGGATGGGTCCGAACGCGCATCTGGTCGCCTATCCCATCGCGGGCGGCCGCCAGCTCAACGTGGTGGCGGTGTTGCCGGGCACCTGGAACAGGCCGGGCTGGAGCACGCCGGGCGATCCCCTCGAGGTGATGGAAGCCTTCGCCGCGCCACGCTGGCCGCCGACCGCGCGGATGATGCTGGCCTCCGTCGACAGCTGGCGCAAATGGGCGCTGTTCGGCGTGCCCGACGGCTGCCCCTGGAGCAAGGGTCCGGTCGCGCTGCTCGGCGATGCCGTGCACGCGATGCTGCCGTTCGCGGCGCAAGGCGCGGGCATGGCGATCGAGGACGCCGCCGTGCTGGCCCGGCAACTGAGCCTCGAGGCCGCCGAGGACGCAAGCAGCGTTGCGGCGGCATTGAAGCAGTATGGCCTGATACGTCAGGCCCGTGTCAGGAAGGTCCAGCGCACTGCGCGACAGCAGGGCCGCATCTATCATCTCGGCGGCCCCCTCGCGATCGCGCGCGATCTTGCGATCCGCGCGCTCGGGCCCGAGCGCATGCTGGCGCGGCAGGACTGGATCTACGGCTGGCGTCCGTGACGCGCTGGCCGCAGCCGCCTAGCGCTTCGGGGCTGGCTTGATATCCGGCCGCTGCGGCGTAGCGGACGCCGGCGCCGCATCAGGCGGCGTTTCCCGGCACCTGTTGCGACGCCAGGCATCTTCGGCGAGTTGCGCCGAGCCGCGCACCGCGACGTAATCGTTACGATAGGCGAGCTCGGACACGACGGCACCGCCGGTCCCGGTCTGCGCCTTGTCCATCAGCGCCTGCAACCCCGCGGTGCGCGCCGCGAGCGCCTTGCGCTCCGCCTCGAGCTGCTTGCAGTCGTACAATTCGTATTTGGCAGGATCGGCAAAGGCCGGGGCGATCGTCTCGCTCACGCCGGCGCAGCCGGACAGCGCAGAGCCGGCCGCGACCAGCGCGGCAACCACGCAACAGGCGCGGACGGAAGAGGAAGGCGAAGCAGGCATGCGCAGAAAAATAGTCCCCGTGAATTGAGATTGCCTAAAGCAGGACCAGATGTCCGGATTGAGGCTTTGCCTTGTGTCGCCGGCTCGCTTAAGGAAGAACCCCTGTCCGGCCCACACGCGCCAATTCGAGACGGCCGGACGTGACTTAAGTGTTTGATCTCGTTGGATCAAGCGGGCATGGCGGAATTGGTAGACGCAAGGGACTTAAAATCCCTCGGTGCGCAAGCGCTGTGCCGGTTCGACCCCGGCTGCCCGCACCACCTGCCTCGGCGCGACCGACTGCGCCCACAGCATGATCCAGAAGCACATCAGCGCCACCGCGAGCTGAACGAAGCTGTCTCCGACCGGTAGTCCCGCGAGCGAGATTACAGCCGGGACGGCGACGCCGATGGCCAGGACGGCCGCGAGGGCTGCGGCCGGGAGATCGACGATGAGGATGGCGCCGTAGAGTGCCGGCTCGAAGAAGGCATATTCCTTCAGACGCGGCGCGCAGAGATAGAGCGCGACCATCGCCAGGGCGGTGATGCGCAGAGCTTCGCGCCGATGGTCGATCAGCCAGCGATCCAGCCGTGCGGGGAAACCGACATCGGTGCGCGCTGGTCCGCCGACCATGCGCAGCACGACAAGAGCGAGCGGCGCAAGCACCAGCACCACTGCCGCGAGCGCGTAAGTCGCGAACACGACCGGCTTGCTGCCGCCGAGCCCGACATGGTCGAGTGTGCCTTGCGCCAGCAACAGCAGCGACGGGGTGGTGTCCACCACATAGATCGAATGCTGATCGGGAATCTGCCCCCTCATCGCGAGCAGCCAGCTCGAAAACAGATCGGGATAGAGCACCATCGAGAGCAGGACAGGCAGCACCAGGCCTGCGGCCGCGGCCGCGATCAGGCCGATCTTTTGCCCCCGCGGCAGCGGCAGGAAATACAGCGCGGCCAGCACCGGGCTGTACACCAGCTTAAACGAGGCGACGAGGCCGAGCAGCGCAGCGCCGACGATGCGCAGCCGGAAGCTTCGATCGTCGTCGATATCAGGCGCAGGGAAACGAAGCAGCAGTGCCAGCGCAGCGGCGCTGAGCGTGCCGCTCATGATGGTGAAATTGCCGGAGGCCGAGACCCATTCGAAGCCGACGAAGGCGCCGAGCGCCCAGAGCACCCTGAGCACAATCTCGCGCGAGCCGCCGCGGTCGCGGCCGAGCCCGGGCAGCAACAGGCCGCACAGCATGGCGAGCAGCAGAAACACGCCGCGGTAATGACCGACGAGAAAGCCGCCCGCGCAGAGCGGACGGAACGCGTCGAGCGTCACCGGCAGATAGGGATAAGAGAGTTTTGTGCCCTTCAGGTTTTTCACAAAATAAGGATCGAGCCCGTCGACATGCGCATCGACCGCCGCGCAATTGACGCGCACGTCCCAGCCGTATTTCACATCGAGCGTGAGGTCGCTGAGGAGATTGCCGAGCACCAGCAGCGCCACCAGCGCGACCAGGCAATCGAGCCAGATCTTTCTCGTCGTGCCGAAACCGCCCGACGGTCCCGACCATCGTGCTGGAGCTGAGACGTCAGACACGAGCGGATACCTTGTTTGGCGCGGACCTGGAGCCGCCAACGCGGCGCGACCGCCGCACAATGCTCACGATGCGTTTCCGTTTCGTCTCGGGGAGCGCGCGCAACGGCCATATGGTGAATCCCTGGTTGCTTCAGCCCGTGGTCGCGGAGCTGCGGCAACCTCACAAGGTCTTGTCCGTCCCCAGCCCCGCCGGACAGCCATCCCAAAACATGGGTTGTGCGATGCAACATAGACCTTAAATATCGCGCCTGAAATCAGAGGTGAGCTGCTTGTCCGACGTCAATGCTGACGACTGGGTGTCCTCGGGACACCGCCCCATGGGTTTTCCCGAATTCGTTATCGTGATCGCGTCCATCATGGCGCTGAATCCGCTTGCGATGGACATGATGCTGCCCGCGCTGCCCAATATCGGGGCGGCCTTCGGCATTCCCAACGCCAACCATCTCCAGCTCGTGCTGTCGACCTTCCTGATCGGCTTCGGCGCCGGCCAGTTCATCATGGGCCCGTTGTCGGACCGGTTCGGACGCCGGCCGGTGCTGCTCGGCGGCATGGCTGTTTATGCGGTGGCGAGCGTGCTCGCGGTCGCCGCGCCCACCTTCGAGACGCTGCTGCTCGCCCGCGCGCTGCAGGGCCTCGGCACGTCGGCGACGCGCGTGATCGCGACCTCGATCGTGCGCGACTGTTATGCCGGCCGCCGCATGGCGAGCGTGATGTCGCTTGCCATGATGATCTTCATCGCAGTGCCGGTGATCGCGCCCTCGTTCGGACAGGCCGTGCTGCTGGTCACGCAATGGCGCGGCATCTTCGTCGTGCTGATGCTCTACGGCATCATCGCGCTGGCATGGAGCGTGTGGCGCCTTCCGGAAACACTGCCGGAGACGGAGCGCAGGTCGCTCGCGCCCGCCGACGTGCTCTCGGCCTTCCGCCAGACCGTCACCAACCGCCAGACCATCGGCTATGCAACGGCCGCCGGCGCCGTCATGGGCGCGCTGTTCGCCTTCGTCTTCTGCGCGCAGCAGGTGTTCACCGGCATCTATCATCTCGGCCGCTATTTCCCGCTCGCCTTCGCCGCGATCGCGGCCGGCACCGCCGTCGCAGGCTTCCTCAACGCGAAGCTGGTCGGACGCCTCGGCATGCGCGTGATCTCGCATGGCGCATTGACGCTGTACGCGGTGGTCGCAGGCGTGATGCTGCTGGCCGAGATCCTCGGTGTGCTGCCGCTGCCCCTGTTCATGGTGCTGTCGGCGCTGATGATGTTCTCGTTCGGCATGATGGTCGCGAACTTCACCGCGCTCGCGATGGAGCCGCAGGGGCACATCGCCGGCACCGCCTCCTCGCTCTACGGCTCGATCACGACGCTGATCGGCATCGTGGTCGGCACCGCGATCGGGCAGAGCTTCGACGGCACGCTGCTGCCGTTCTCGGTCGGCTTCTTCCTGTCGACGCTTGCGGCGCTCGCGATCGTGCTCGTGGTCGAGAAGGGTCGGCTGTTCAAGCCGCATCATCGCCCGATCGTGTGAGGAACTTCGAGGTCGTCTCGATGTTGTCCTGCAGCAATTCGAGAGGCCTCAATGGAACCACAGCACCGCGACGAAGCTCACAAGTCCGACCGTCAGCAGAGCGAACGGTCGGCATCGACCGCCGAGCACGCCGTCGTTAATCCGCCTTTTGCGAGCGAAGGACTCGAGCAGGTCCGCGACAGCCACTGCTGACGCGCCGCCCCCGGCCTTCGCCGAAACAGGAATGACAAAAGGCAACGGCGCCGCTGATGACAGCGGCGCCGTTGTCATTTCAGGGGCGAAAGGTGCCGCATGGACCCTTCGCCTGTTCCGACATGTCTTACTCCGACTTGTCGATGTTCCAGAAGATCGGGGTCGCCGGACCGTCGAGCACGCCGGTGAGCGACTTCCGCCACGCGCTCGGCGACAGGTACTGACCGAGCGGAATGTAGATCACCTGGTCATAGGCTTCCTTCTGGATCTCGGTCGCGATCTTCTTCTGATCGTCGAGCGAGGCGGCATGGACGAAGTCGTCCTTGAGCTTCTCGATCTTGGCGTCTTCCGCCCAGCCGAACCAGCCACCCTTCTTGCCCTGGCCGCCGATCGAGAGATTCGAGATCGGATTGGACACGTCGGCGCTGACCCAGTTGGTGAAGAACATGTTCCAGCCGCCCTCTTTCGGGGGCTTCTGGCTGGCTCTGCGGCTCACCACCGTCTGCCAGTCGGTCGCCTGCGCATCGACCTTGAAGCCGGCCTCACGAAGCAGCTGCACCGCAACGGTCGGCTGCGCCTTCAGCGTCACGACGTCACCGGGCACCATGACGACGACCGGCGTGCCGTCATAACCTGACTCGGCGAGCAGCTTCTTGGCTTCCGCCATGCCGTTGCCCTTGACCAGCGATTCGGAACCGACGTCGGTCGCGAACGGCGTGTCGCAGATGAAAAAGGCGCCGCAGATCTTGTAGTATTTGGGATTGCCGACCAGCGCGTCGAGCACGTCCTTCTGGTTCATCGCCAGGAGCGCGGCGCGGCGGATCTTCGGATTGTCGAAGGGCGGGAAGAGGAAGTTCATGCGGCCGAGCGTCTGGAAGCCGAACTTGTTCAGCGTATCGACCTTGAGGTCGGAGTTACCCTCGAGGATCGGCAGCAGATCCCACGGCGGCACTTCCATGAAGTCGATGTCGCCCGATTGCAGCGCGTTCACCGCCGTCTGCGAGTCCGGCATGGTGATCCACTCGACGCGGTCGACCTTCACAACCTTGCCGCCGGCAGTCCAGCTCGCCGGCTCCTTGCGCGGCACGTAGTCGGTGTTCTTGACGTACACCGCCTTCACGCCGGGCTGGAATTCGGCCTGCACGAACTTGAACGGACCGGATCCGATCTGCTCGGGAATCTGCTTGTCCGGCGGCGTCTCGGCGAGACGCTTCGGCATCATGAAGGCCACGCGCGAGGACGGCTTGCCGATCGAGTCCAGCACGAGGCCGTAGGGCTCCTTCAGCTTCAGCGTGATCGTCTTGGCATCGGTCGGCTCGATGCTCGACACGAACCGCATCATCTGCTGGCCCATGCCGTCGACGGCGGCCCAGCGCTTCAGCGAGGCGACGCAGTCCTCGGCGGTGACGGGCGCGCCGTCATGCCACTTCAGACCGTCGCGCAGCGTGAAGGTGTAGGTGAGCTTGTCGTCGGAGATCTTCCAGTCCGCCATCTGCGGCTGGATCTTGAAGTTCGAATCCGTCGCGATCAGCGTGTCGTAGACCATGTAGCCATGGTCACGCGTGATGTAGGCGGTGGTGAAGATCGGATCGATGATGCGCAGATCCGAATGCATCACCGCTGTGATGGTCTTTCCGGCTGCGAACACCGGCGAGGCCATCGCCGTCGCAAGCGCGACGACCGACAGCGCGAGGATGGAGGCGAACGCGCGACGCCCCCGGCGCATCAAGCTCAACATAGAAAGTTTCTCCTGACGTGAAACTGTTCAAAGGCAGACGATTGGTTGAGCATCAGGCTCGTTCCTTGGGCGAACTAACCTCATGCAATGCCTTTATCTTTCGAGACTTGCAGACAGTCTTGAGCGCGTCAATCCGGTTTCGGTGCAGCCCATGGCATCGCACGCACGGGCTCCACAAAGATCGGTTTGGCACTACAGTTCTCTCCGCTCGTCCTGCCGGCGCTGATGCAATGCGCGTTCCATCTTTCGAAGCTTGAGAGACATTGAGATGAATCCAGCCAATCTTCCCTTTGATTCCGAGGCCATGCTCGAAGGCCTGCGCACCTGGGTGGAATGCGAAAGCCCGACCTGGGACGCCGATGCGGTCAACCGCATGCTCGATATCGCAGCGCGGGATATGGCCATCATGGGTGCGACCATCGAGCGCATCGCCGGCCGCCAGGGCTTTGGCGGCGTCATCCGCGCGCGCTTTCCACACCCGAAGCAAGGCGAGCCTGGCATCCTGATCGCCGGGCACATGGATACCGTGCACCCGGTCGGCACCATCGAGAAGCTGAAATGGCGACGCGAGGGCAATAAGTGTTACGGCCCCGGCATCTACGACATGAAGGGCGGCAACTATCTCTCGCTGGAAGCGATCCGGCAACTTGCGCGCGCGTCCTTCACCACGCCCCTGCCGATCACCATCCTGTTCACGCCCGACGAGGAAGTCGGCACGCCCTCGACGCGCGATATCATCGAGGCCGAAGCGGCGCGCAACAAATATGTGCTGGTGCCCGAGCCCGGCCGCGCCGACAACGGCGTCACCACCGGACGTTACGCCATCGCGCGCTTCAATTTGGAGGCGACGGGACGGCCGAGCCATGCCGGCGCGACTTTGTCCGCGGGTCGCTCGGCGATCCGCGAAATTGCGCGGCAAATTCTTGCGATCGACGCGATGACGACGGAGGACTGCACGTTCTCGGTCGGCGTTGTGCATGGTGGCCAATGGGTCAACTGCGTTGCCACGACGGCCACCGGCGAAGCGCTGTCGATGGCGAAGCGCCAAGCCGATCTCGACCGCGGCGTCGAGCGGATGCTCGCACTGTCGGGCACGGCGAATGACGTGACCTTCAAGGTGACGCGCGGGGTCACCCGTCCGGTGTGGGAGCCGGATGCCGGCACGATGGCGCTGTATGAAAAGGCGCGCGACATCGCAAAATCTCTCGGCGCGGAATTACCGCATGCGAGCTCGGGTGGCGGCTCCGACGGCAATTTCACCGGCGCAATGGGCATCCCGACACTCGACGGCCTCGGCGTGCGCGGCGGCAATGGCCACACGCTCGAGGAGTTCATCGAGATCGACAGCCTGGTCGCGCGAGGTCGCCTGATGGCGGGTTTGCTTGCGACGCTGGAGTAAATCGAAACAGCTTCGCACTGCACAATGCGCTGGCAGCTGAGGTTGAATTTTTGGCCTTGTCTGTAAATCAGGCGCATCGTACTGCTCGATGGTCCACGCGACGATGCGGGAGAGATCGCAACGAAAGCACTCAGCTTTCGTTGCGGCGCCGACGGAGCAACCGCCCCGGAAACTCTCAGGCAAAAGGACTGTATCGTCAGGACGATCTGGAGAGAGGCGGCACGATTGCAGAGATCGTTGTCGTCCACCGAAGGGGATAGTCCGAGGCAGACCTTCCGAGGTCCGCGTCGGGTCAAGCTCTCAGGTAACCGTGACAGATGGGGCGCCGCCAACGGCTTTCGGGCCGGCGGTCAGCCGTCTCTAACTTGCGGGAGCCCGACCTCATCATGACTCATGTCGCCATCATCGACGCCACCGACGCTGCGCGAGGATCATTGCGGCGGCATCTACGCGTCGGATGCGACCGTTGATATCCACAAGTTCGCACGCGGGCCGGCAGAGGCCTGCAAGTGTTGCGGCGCGACGTTCGTCCATAGCGCGTCAAGATCGCTCGGGTGAAGGGCTAATCGATCACGGTGCAGCCTCCACGCTTCGGCGCGAACTTGCGGTTGAGCACGAGCCAAGCCGTGCAACCTGAGTGGTTCCAAATCACTGCGAAGCGGCCCCTTGCGACCGCCCTGCCCTTGGCACACAATTTGCCCCGGGAGGACGGCTCTCCGGCCGGCTCTTCCAGCCTAAGTGACAGGCGCGCATGATAGACACGACCGAATCCACGGGCGCCTCTCGGCCCGATACATTCCGCAGCCGGAGATAGGTGCATGCTAGGTTATCTCATTCGCCGCGTTCTCGCCGCTGTGCCCGTGATGGGCGTCGTTGCGCTGTTCGTATTCCTGCTGCTGCGGCTGACGCCCGGCGATCCCGCTGCGATCCTCGCCGGCGACAATGCGACGGTGGAACGGCTGGAACGCATCCGCACCTCGCTCGGCCTCAACGAGCCCCTCATCGTGCAGTTCGTCACCTGGGTGAACAAGCTGCTGCACGGCGATCTCGGCACGTCGCTGATCTCGAACCTGCCGGTCATGAAGATGATCGGCCAGCGCATCGAGCCGTCGATCTCGATCGCGCTGTCGACCATCATTCTCTCCGTCATCGTCGCCGTGCCGCTCGGCGTCATTGCCGCCTGGAAGCACGGCACCTGGATCGACCGTTTCGTGATGGGTCTCTCGGTGCTCGGATTCTCGGTGCCGGTGTTCGTGGTCGGGTACGTCCTGATCGAGGTGTTTGCGATCGACCTGCGCTGGCTGCCGGTGCAGGGCTTCAAGAGCATCTCGGCCGGCTTCGGACCGTTCTTCGAGCGCATCATTCTGCCGACCTGCGCGCTCTCCTTCATCTACGTCGCGTTGATCGCGCGCATGACGCGCGCGGCCATGCTCGACGTGCTCGGCGAAGACTACGTGCGAACGGCGCGCGCCAAGGGCATCAACGAGGTCGCGGTGATGATGCGGCATGCGCTGCGCAATGCCGCCGTGCCCGTGATCACCGTGATCGGAACCGGCTTTGCGCTGCTGATCTCCGGCGTCGTCGTCACCGAAAGCGTGTTCAACATCCCGGGCATCGGCCGCCTCACCGTGGATGCGGTGCTGGCGCGCGACTACCCGGTGATCCAGGCGATGATCCTGCTGACCTCGCTGATCTACGTCGTCGTCAATCTCCTGATCGACGTCGCCTACACGCTGCTCGACCCCCGTATCCGGTACTGAGGCAAGGAAGAATACCAATGACGGTCGATAGCCTTCCCCAGTCCTCCATTCCGATCACGTCGCCGCTGCGGCCACGCTTCGGATTCCTCACCGCGACGCCGATCATCGCCGCGGCCACGATTCTGCTCGCGCTGATCGTGGTGATCTCGATCCTTGCGCCGCTGATCGCGCCGCATGATCCGGTCCAGCTTGCACCGTCGCAGCGCCTCAAGCCGGCGTCGGCGCAATTCCTGCTCGGCACCGACGCCTATGGCCGTGACCTGTTGTCGCGCGTCATCTATGGCGGCCGCATCTCGCTGCTGATCGGAATCGGCTCGGCGATCTTCTCGGTCGTCATCGGCCTCGCGATCGGCCTCGCCTCCGGCTTCTTCAAGCTGATCGATTCCGTGCTGATGCGCGTCATGGACGGCCTGATGGCGATGCCCAGCATTTTGCTCGCCATCGCAGTGGTGTCGCTGTCCGGCGCCAGCATCTGGACCGTGCTGATCGCGATCACCATTCCTGAAGTCCCGCGCGTGGCGCGCCTGGTGCGCTCGGTCGTGTTGTCGGCGCGTGAGGAGCCTTATGTGGAAGCGGCGATCTCGGTCGGCTCGTCCCTGCCCAAGATCATGTGGCGGCATCTGATGCCGAACACGATCGCGCCGCTGATCGTCCAGGGCACCTATGTCTGCGCGTCCGCGATCCTCACCGAAGCCATCCTGTCGTTCCTCGGCGCCGGCATCTCGCCGGAGACGCCGACCTGGGGCAACATCATGGCCGAAGGCCGGCAGTACTTTCAGCTCAAGCCGACACTGATCTTCTGGCCGGGCCTGCTGCTCTCGATCGCCATTCTCAGCATCAACCTGATCGGCGACGCCGCCCGCGACGCACTCGATCCCCGCATGAAGCAGCGGGAGGGGAAGTGATTTGTCGCGCCGACCTAGCCCCTTGTTCCGTCATTGCGGGCGAAGCGAAGCAATCCAGTCTGCATCCGCGGAAAGATTTCTGGATTGCTTCGTCGCTACAGCGCAAAATTGCTTTGCAATTTTGTCGCGAGCTTCCTCGCAATGACGACGGAGTGACCCGATGAGCAACATCGTTCTCGACATCAACAACCTCGTCGTGTCCATCGGCAGGAAGCCGGGTGGAGCAAAGATCATCGACGGCATCTCGATCCAGGTACGCGAAGGCGAGACGATGTGCCTCGTCGGCGAAAGCGGCTCGGGGAAGTCGGTGACCTCGCTCACCACGATGGGGCTGCTGCCGAAGGGCACGCTGGTTCCGACCGGCGGCAGCGTCAAACTCGTGGGCGAGGAGATCCTCACCGCGACCGATCGCCGCCTGCGCCAGCTGCGCGCGACCCGGATGGCGATGATCTTCCAGGAGCCGATGACTGCACTCAATCCGGTGGTGCCGGTCGGACGCCAGATCGACGAGGTCCTCCGCGCCCACACCAAGCTCGACGGCAAGGCACGGAAGAAGCGCATCCTCGACATGATGGAGCAGGTCCACCTGCCGCAGGTCGAACGCATCTTCGCCTCCTACCCGCACCGCCTCTCTGGCGGCCAGCGCCAGCGCATCATGATCGCGATGGCGCTGGTGCTCGAACCTAAGCTGCTAATTGCCGATGAGCCGACCACCGCGCTCGACGTCACCACACAAAAGCAGATCCTGTCGCTCATCCGCGAGCTCCAGCGCGATCACGGCACCGCCGTGCTGTTCATCACCCATGACATGGGTGTGGTCGCCGAGATCGCCGACCGGGTCGCGGTGATGCGGCAGGGCCGCCTGGTCGAAACCGGCCCGCTCGAAACCGTGCTGCGCAACCCGACGATGGAATACACCCGCAATCTGCTCGCCTCGGTGCCGAGCCTGGTACCGCGCGCGCCGCGTGAGGAGAGCCAGGAGCCGGTGGTGCTGGAGACCAACGACCTCGGCAAGGTCTACAAGGAGCGAGCGTTCTTCGGCAAAGGCCGCGAGGTCGTCGCCGCCGACAAGGTGACGCTGACGCTGCGCAAGGGCCGCACGCTCGGCATCGTCGGCGAAAGCGGCTCCGGCAAGTCGACGGTCGCGCGCTGCATCGTGCGCCTGATCGACCCGACCTCCGGTGGCGTGCGCCTGTCCGGCCGCGAAATCTCCGACATCTCGCGTCGCCTGCTGCAGCCGCACCGGCAGAAGATCCAGATCGTGTTCCAGGATCCCTACCGCTCGCTGAACCCGCGCATCACCGTCGGCGAAAGCATCGCGGAAGGCCCGATCAATTACGGCGTCTCGCACGCCGCCGCGATGAAGCGCGCGCGCGAGCTGCTCGAACTTGTCGGCCTGCCGGCCGACGCGGTCTCGCGCTATCCGCACCAGTTCTCCGGCGGCCAGCGCCAGCGCATCGCCATCGCGCGCGCGCTCGCGCTCGATCCGGACGTGCTGGTCGCGGACGAAGCAGTCTCCGCGCTCGACGTCTCGGTGCAGGCGCAGGTGCTGGAACTGCTCGACGAGATCCAGAAGCGGCTCGGCATCGCCATCCTGTTCATCACGCACGATCTGCGCGTCGCCGCGCAAATCTGCGACGAGGTCGTGGTGATGCAGCACGGCCGCGTCGTCGAACAGGGCCCGGCCGCCGAGGTGCTGACGCACCCGCAGCAGGCGTACACGAAGGCGCTTCTGGACGCAGCGCCTGGGCGCAACTGGGATTTTGCGAACTTCCGGCCGGTGTCGGAGGGCTTGGGGGCGACGCTGTAGCAAAACTCTCCGCTGTCGTCCCGGCGAACGCCGGGATCCATACCGCGGAATTTATCGATTGCGTGCGGCGCTAATCCCGAACGACCAGCCCTCGCCAAACTCCTCCCTGGGGTTACGGGTCCCGGCGTTCGCCGGGACGACACCGAGAGTGTTGAAGCGGCGCTCACAAAGCCATCGCAGCATTCCCAAAACGATCTGACCCTATGCGCGGCGCGAGTGCATCCCGCCTTGCCCTCGCCGCGGGGCCAAGGCTAACGTCCTACCCTCTTGTTCACCGGACCGGAATTGATGACACGTATCGCCGTCGGCGGCTTCCTGCACGAGACCAACACCTTCGCTCCGACGAAGGCGACATTCGCGGACTTCCAGCACGGCGGCGGCTGGCCGGCGATGACTGTAGGGCCTGATGTGCTGAAGGTGATGCGGCGCATCAATGTCGGGCTGGCCGGTTTCGTCGACAGCGCCGAAGCCAACGGCTGGGAACTGGTTCCGACCATTGCCTGCGGTGCAAGCCCGTCGGCGCACGTCACCAGGGACGCTTTCGAGCGCATCGTGAAAGTGATGGTGGACGGCATCGCAGCCGCCGGCCCGATCGATGCCGTCTATCTCGACCTGCATGGCGCCATGGTGACCGAGCATCTCGACGACGGCGAAGGCGAGATCCTGGCGCGCGTACGCCGCGTCATCGGCAAGGATACTCCGCTGGTCGCAAGCCTCGACCTGCACGCCAACGTCACGCCCGCTATGATGGAACATGCGGACGCGCTGATCGCCTACCGCACCTATCCGCACGTCGACATGGCCGAGACCGGCCGGGCCTCGGCCAAGCATCTCGCCCTTCTCCTGAAGACGAAGCAACGCTTCGCAAAGTCGTTCCGGCAGATACCGTTCCTGATCGCGATCAGCTGGCAATGCACCAACGACTTTCCGACCAAGGGCATCTACGAGAAGCTCGCGGCACTGGAGAGCGACGCGGTTCCGACACTGTCCTTTGCGCCCGGCTTCCCCGCTGCCGATTTCCGCGATTGCGGGCCGAGCGTGTTCGCCTATGGCAAGACGCAGGCCGACGCCGACCGCGCCGCCGATGCCATCGTCAAGCTGATCGAGAGCCACGAGGACGATTTCGACGGCAAGATCTGGACGCCCGATGACGGCGTGCGCCACGCCATGGAACTCTCGAAGCGCGCGAGCAAGCCGATCATCATCGCCGACACCCAGGACAATCCCGGTGCCGGCGGCGATTCCGACACCACAGGCATGCTGCGCGCACTTGTCCGTAACAAGGCGAGTGCTGCGACTGGCGCGATCTACGATCCGGAATCCGCCAAGGCCGCGCATGCGGCCGGCATCGGCGCCACCATCACGCTCTCGCTCGGCGGCAAATCGGGCATTCCCGGCGACGAGCCCTATACCGAGACCTTCGTCGTCGAAAGACTCTCGGACGGCCGCTTCATCGCACCCGGCCCCTATTATGGCGGCCGCGAGATGGAGATGGGTCCGTCCGCGTGTCTTCGTATCGGCGATGTCCGCATCGTCGTCTCCTCACACAAGGCGCAGCTCGCGGACCAGGCGATGTATCGCTATGTCGGCATCGAGCCGACGAAAGAAAAAATTCTGGTCAACAAGAGCTCGGTGCATTTCCGCGCCGATTTCGAGCCGATCGCGGAAAAGCTGATGATCTGCGCCGCGCCCGGCGCGATGCCGGCCGACACCGCGTCACTGCCCTGGACGCGGCTGCGTCCAGGCATCCGCATCAAGCCGAACGGCCCCGTTTTCAACCCTCCATCACGCTAACCGGACAGGACACATGCCCACCATTGACCGCATCGACGGCTACGCCGACGAACTCACCGCTATCCGCCGCGACCTCCACGCTCATCCCGAGATCGGCTTCGAGGAAGTCCGCACCTCCGGCATCGTCGCCGACAAGCTGAAGGGCTGGGGCATCGAGGTGCATCGCGGCCTCGGCGGCACCGGCGTGATCGGCGTCATCAAGGGCAAGGGCTCGGGCGGCAAGCGCATCGGCTTGCGCGCCGACATGGACGCGCTGCCGATGGAAGAGAACACCAATCTGAAATGGAGCTCGAAAATCCCCGGCCGCTTCCACGGCTGCGGTCACGACGGCCACACCACGATGCTGCTCGGCACCGCGCGTTACCTCGCCGAGACCAGGAACTTCGACGGCACTGTGCACCTGATCTTCCAGCCGGCCGAGGAAGGCCTTGGCGGCGCCCGCGCCATGATCAAGGACGGCCTGTTCGAGAAATTCCCCTGCGACGAGCTCTACGGCCTGCACAACGCGCCCGACCTCAACCACGGCGAGATCGCGATCCTGCCCGGCCCGGCGATGGCCAGCGCCGACTTCTTCGACCTCCGCATCACCGGCTATGGCGCGCATGGCGCGATGCCCGAGCGCTCCAAGGACGCGGTCGTGATCGCGACCACGCTCGCGCAGGCGATCCAGACCATCGTCAGCCGCAACGTCGAGCCGCTTCAGGCTGCGGTGGTGTCGATCACCCAGATCCACGCGGGCTCCGCCTACAACGTCATTCCCGGCGACGCACATCTTTGCGGCACCATCCGCACCTTCTCGAAAGAAGTCCGCACCCTCGTCAGCGAACGCATGCGCGCCATCTGCGCCGGCATCGCCAGCGCCTATCAGTGCGTGATCGATGTCGACATCCGCGACACTTTCAATGTGCTGGTCAACCAGGTCGAGCAGTCCAAGGTGGTCGAGGACGTCGCGCGCACCATCGTCAATCCCGCCAACGTGATCACGCGTACCCAGCCGAAGATGGGCAGCGAGGATTTCGCCGACATGCTGGAGACCATTCCCGGCGCCTATTTCTGGGTCGGCCATGACGGCTCGGTGCCCGTGCACAACCCGGGCTTCGTGCTCGACGACAAGATCCTGCCGATCGGCGCCAGCATGTTCGCCCGGATCATCGAAACCCGCATGCCGGTGGGCTAGCAATGCAGAAGAAGAGTGTCGAAGAGGCGGTCACCTCGCTGCACGATCTCTCCGCGGTCGATCTGATCGCGGGCTATCGCGCCAAGCAGTTCTCGCCGAGCGAGGTGCTGGAGGATCTGCTCACGCATGTCGCTGCGTGGGAGCCGCATCTGAAGGCGCTCTATGCGTTCGACCCCGACAGCGCGCGCGAGGCCGCCACCGCCTCGACCGCGCGCTGGAACGGGGGCGAGCCTTGCGGCCCGCTCGATGGCGTGCCTGTCACGGTGAAGGACAACATCGCGACCAAGGGCGTACCGGTGCCGCTGGGCGCTGCCAGCGTCAAGCTGGTGCCCGCGGAGAAGGACGCCCCGCCGGCCGCGCGGCTGCGTGAGGCGGGCGCGATCATCTTCGCCAAGACCACCATGCCCGATTACGGCATGCTGTCCTCGGGGCTCTCCTCCTTCCATGCGCTCGCGCGCAATCCCTGGGACCTCTCCAGGAATCCCGGCGGCTCCAGCGCGGGCGCCGGCGCCGCTGCGGCGGCCGGCTACGGTCCCTTGCATCTCGGCACCGACATTGGCGGCTCGGTGCGCCTGCCCGCGGGCTGGTGCGGCCTCGTCGGCTTGAAGCCGAGCTTCGGCCGCGTGCCGATCGATCCCACCTATGTCGGCCGCGTCGCCGGCCCGATGACCCGCACCGTCGATGATTGCGCCCTGATGATGAGCGTGATCGCCAAGCCTGACCGGCGAGACGGCATGAGCCTGCCGGCAGAGCCGCTGAACTGGAAGGGGCTGGAAAAATCCCCGCGCAAGTTGCGCATCGGCCTGATGCTCGATGCCGGCGTCGGCCTGCCGGCGGAAAAGCCGGTGCGCGAGGTCGCGGTGAAGGCTGCGAAGGCGTTCGAATCCGCAGGCGCCGTCGTCACCGAAGTCGACGGCATCCTCACGCGCGAGATGCTCGACGGCCTCGACAATTTCTGGCGCGCGCGGATGTGGGACGATCTGTCGAAGCTGACGCCGGCCGAACAGGCCAAGGTGCTGCCCTACATCTTCAAATGGGGCGTATCAGGCGCGAAACTGTCAGGTGTCGACGTGATCCGCGGCTTCAACCAGACCATGGCAATCCGCGCCGCCGCGTCGAAGCTGTTCTGCGAGCTCGACTACGTGATCTCTCCGACCGCGCCGAACGTGAACTATCAGGCGGAGTGGGCCTCACCCACCAACGATCCGATGAGGCCGTTCGAACACATCTGCTATACCGTGCCGTGGAATATGTCGGAGAACCCCGCCGTCTCCATCAACGGCGGCTTCGATACAACGGGCTTTCCGATCGGGGTCCAGATCGTCGGCCGCCGCTTCGACGATATCGGCGTGCTCGGGCTCGCCAAGGCGTTTGAAGGCCTGCGCGGCGCACAGAAGCCCTGGCCGAAGCCGCCGGCGAAGTAACTGCGCCGCAGTCATTCCGGGTTGCGCCCACTTGGCGCAAGCCCGGAATCCATTCATCGGCACAATCCGTGTTGAGACATGGATTGCTGGCTCGCGCTTCGCGCGCCCGGGAATGACGTGCTAGACAGATCGACAAAGAAAGCGGGAAGGAAACCACCGATGGCGTATGAGACGATCAAATACGAGGTCGCCGAGCAGATCCTCACCATCACGCTGAACCGGCCCGAGAAGCTCAACGCCTTCAACGCGCAGATGCAGGCCGAGCTGATCGCCGCGTTCGACGCCGCCGACAAGGACGACAATGTCCGCGCCATCATCGTCACCGGCGCCGGCCGCGGCTTTTGCGCAGGCGCGGACCTCTCCTCGGGCGCTGATACCTTCGATCGCGACGCGCGGCGCGGGCCGGTGAAGCGCTTCGCCGACGGCAAGGTCGATTACAGCGATCCGCAGGTGCGCGATGGCGGCGGTCAGGTCACCTTGCGCATCTTCAAGTGTCTGAAGCCCGTCATCGCTGCCGTGAACGGTCCCGCGGTCGGCATTGGCGTCACCATGCAGCTCGCCATGGATATCCGTATCGCATCGGACGTCGCGCGCTTCGGCTTCGTGTTCTCCCAGCGCGGCATCGTGCCGGAGGCGGCCTCGAGCTGGTTCCTGCCGCGCATCGTCGGCATCTCGCAGGCGCTGGAATGGTGCTATTCGGGCCGCGTCTTCCCGGCGCAAGAGGCCCTCGCCGGCCGCCTCGTCAGCAAGGTCGTTGCCCCCGATGATCTGCTGCCGACCGCCCGTGCGCTTGCCAAGGAGTTTGCGGCGAAGACTGCGCCGGTGTCGGTCGCACTGATCCGCCAGATGATGTGGCGCATGATGGGCGCCGACGATCCCATGGAGGCCCACAAAGTCGACAGCCGCGGCATCTACGCCCGCGGCCGCTCGGACGATGTGAAGGAAGGCGTGGTGTCGTTCCTGGAGAAGCGCCCGGCGCAGTTCAAGAACAAGGTGTCCAGCGACATGCCGGACTATTTTCCGTGGTGGAACGAGCGGGACTACAAGTGACGCTCTCGTAGGGTGGGTTACGCTTCGCTAACCCACCCTACGGTTCAACACCACCGTCACTCCATCAGCAGCGCCACACGGCCGATCGCCTTGCGATCGAGCAACAGCCGCATCGCCTTGGCATAATCCTGCAGCGGCAGATGGTGCGAGATGTTCGGCCGCAGCTTGCCCTCCTCCGCCCATTGCAGCAGTGCCTTCAGGCGCACCTCGCCGAGCTCCGGGTTTTTCCGCACCGCCTCGCCTGCGCGCACCCCGAGCACGCTGGCGCCCTTGATCAGCAAGAGATTGGTCTTGGCCGAGCCGATGCCGCCGGTAAACCCGATCACCAGCAGCCGCGCGCCCCAGGCGATACAGCGCATCGAGTTCTCGAACACCTCGCCTCCAACAGGGTCGAACACCACGTCCGCACCACGGCCGTCAGTGATGCGCTTGACGGCGTCGCGGAACGGTTCCCGGTCGTAGCGAATGAGGTGATCGGCGCCGCGCGATTTCGCAATCGCAAGCTTCTCGTCGCTGGAGGCGGTCGCAATCACGGTCGCGCCGAGCATCTTGCCGATCTCCACCGCCGCAAGGCCAACACCGCCGCCGGCGCCATGCACCAGCAACACCTCGCCCGGCTCGACCCGACCGCGATCGATCAGCGCGTGATAGGCCGTGCCATGACCGGCGAGATAGGTCGCCCCCTCGGCGTAATCGAAGGTTGATGGCAACGGCGTGAGCTGCGACGGCATGACGACGGCTTCATCGGTGAAGGCGCCGTGGCGCATCTTGACGATGACCTTGTCGCCGACAGAGACGCTCCTCGCCTCCGCGCCGACCTCAGCGACGTCACCGGCGGCTTCCATGCCCGGCGTGAACGGCAACTCCGGCTTGAGCTGATATTCGCCGGCAGCCATCAGCACATCCGGAAAATTCAGGCCGGCAGCGCGGATCGCGACGCGCACCTCGCCCGGCTTGAGGGCACGCGACGGAAACTCTTCCAGCAGCAGGCTTTCGGGCGCGCCGAGCGCGCGACAGACGACAGCCCGCACCATCAGGCGGCACTCGCCTTGTTGCGCAACAGCGCCTCGCGGATCAGCGGCAGCCGGTCATTGCCGAAATACATGTCGGTCTTGTTGACGAAGATCGTCGGCGAACCGAACCCGCCGCGCGCGACCACCTCTTCCGTGTTGGCCTTGAGCTGATCCTTGATCGCCTGCTCCGAGATGCCGGCGAGGAATTTCTGTTCGTCGACGCCGACGTTCTTGCAGATCTCGGCCAGCACCGCATCCTGCGAGATGTCCTTGTCGCCGCCCCAATAAGCTTCGAACAATGCGGTCGCGAACGGCACCATGTCTTTCCCGAGCCAGATGCAGCCACGCATCGCCTTCACGCTGTTCACCGGAAACACCGTCGGCGGCATCTTGATCGCGAGACCCGCCGAGCGTGCCCAGTCCTGAAGATCCTTCTTCATGTAGCGCGCCTTCAGCGGCACCGGTTTCTCGCGCTGCGCGTAGACGCTCGGGTTGACGGTGTTGAAGATGCCCCCGACCAGGATCGGTCGCCAGACGATCTCGGCGCCGAGCTCCTTCGCCAGCGGCTGGATGTTGTGGAAGGCGAGATAAGTCCAGGGGCTGGAGCAGTCGAAGAAGAATTCGATCATGGTGGTTCCTTGTCACGTTTTTGTCCCGCTCTCTCCGCCGTCATTGCGTGCGAAGCGAAGCAATCCAGAAATCCTTCCGTAGAGACACTCTGGATTGCTTCGTCGCTTCGCTCGTCGCAATGACGGATGGGGCGAGAGCGGAAGCCTAGGTCTTTCCCAGCACTTCCTTAGCCCTCTGGCCGAACATGATCTTGCGTGATTCCTCGTCGAACGGCTCTTTCACGAATTTTCCGATCGCAAGGCCCGCCTGCACCTGCGGCCTGGCACGCACCTCGGCGTACCAGCGCTTCACGTTCGGATAGTCGTCGAGCGTAAAGCCCTGCGCCTTGTGGGTCATGGTCCAGGGGAAGCAGGCGATGTCGGCGATGGAATAGTCGCCGGCGACATAGGCGCCGGTCCTGGCGAGCTGCCGGTCGAGCACGCCATAGAGCCGCGCGGCCTCGTCGCGATAGCGCTCGATCGCGTACGGAATCTTCTCGGCCGCGTAGAGCGCGAAATGGCCGTGCTGGCCGAGCATCGGCCCGAGCCCGGCCATCTGCCACATCACCCACTGGATGGTGGTGGAGCGGCCGCGCAGATCGGTGGCCAAGAACCGCCCGGTCTTCTCGGCGAGATAGATCAGGATTGCCCCGGTCTCGAACACCGGGAACGGCCCACCGCCGTCGGCGGGCTCGTGATCGACGATTGCGGGAATGCGGTTGTTGGGGGAGATCGCCAGAAACTCGGGGGAGAACTGTTCGCCGGCGCGGATGTTGACGGGCTTCACCGTGTAGGGAAGCCCCAGTTCCTCCAGCATGATCGAGATTTTCCAGCCGTTCGGCGTCGGCGCGTAATGGAGATCGATCATGGGCCTTTCCTTTGGCCGTCCCTGCTCACGCCGCTGGAATAGTGGGCGACTTTTGTTGTTCTGTACCTCGACGTTAAGACATGGCAGACAGAGGCGCAATCACAACCCGCCGGGAGGGACCCATGCTGTTTCCAACCACGATCGCCGGCTCCTTGCCCAAGCCGGAATGGCTCGCCGAGCCCAACATGCTCTGGGCGCCCTGGAAGTCTGCAGGCGACGAGCTTCTCCGCGCCAAGCGCGATGCCACGATGCTCGCGGTGAAGGTCCAGGAGGACGCCGGCATCGACATCGTCACCGAGGGCGAGCAGGCCCGCCAGCATTTCGTGCACGGTTTCCTGGAGAAGATCGACGGCATCGACTTCGCCCACAAGGTCGAGATGGGCATCCGCAAGGATCGCTACAAGGCGATGGTGCCGCAAGTGGTCGCGCCGCTTCAGCTCAAGGGTCGCGTGCATGCCGACGAGGCGCGCGTGGCGCGCACCCACACTAAGAAGAAATTGAAGTTCACCCTGCCCGGCCCGATGACCATCATCGACACGATTGCGGACCGTTACTACGGTGATCGCGTCAAGATGGCATTTGCCTTCGCCGATCTCCTCAACGAGGAAGCCAAGGCATTGCAGGCCGACGGCGTCGATCTCGTGCAGTTCGACGAGCCCGCCTTCAACGTTTACATGGACGAGGTCAACGACTGGGGCATCAAGGCGCTGGAGCGCGCAGCCCAAGGCCTCACCTGCGCGACGGCCGTGCACATCTGTTACGGTTACGGCATCAAGGCCAACACCGACTGGAAGGAGACGCTCGGCGCCCAATGGCGGCAGTATGAGCAGATTTTTCCGGCGATCGACGCGAGCCCGATCCAGCAGGTCGCGATCGAGTGCCGCAATTCGAAGGTGCCGCTCGATCTGCTCGCGCTGCTCAAGAACAAGATCGTGCAGGCCGGCGTGATCGACGTCGCCAGCGACACGGTCGAGACTGCGGACGATGTCGTCAAGGTGATCGACGCGGTGTCGAAATTCGTGCCCAAGAGCAACATCATCGCCACTACGAATTGTGGCATGGCGCCGATGCGGCGCGAGATCGCCGAGGCCAAGCTGATGGCGCTCGGCGCGGGTGCCGCGCTGGCGCGCGAAAAGCTGGGGTGATGTCGAGGATTCGGCGTTAGGCCTGCGCGGACGGATGCAGCACCGGCCGATAGCCGGCGTTCAGCGTTCGGAGTGTCGACGGCGGCGTGAGCAGCATCGCGTCGCCGGCGAATTGCCTCGCGGCGGTGTATCCCGCCGGCGACCACAGCAGCGCCCTGCCCTGTATCACCAGAAAGCTCGCCTCGCCCTGCTGTAGCATCGCGCCGTCGGGCAATTGGGCGAGCGGCACAGGCAGCGCATGCAGCCGTTTCTTGCCGCGATCGAGCCGTTCCCGATGCAGGACGGCGTCCATCGCCTTCGCACTCACATCGCTCGCGCCATTGCCCGCCTTCCAGGCCGCCCGAAAGCGGTTGGCGTCGTCGCGGCGGCAGAAGAAGCAGGGCCGGTGACCTGCGGCAAAGGATGTGGCCTCGTCGAGAAAGAACAGTTCGGTCCAGCTCCGCCGGGCCATCACTGGCCGCCGCCAGCCGCGGAATTCACACAGGCAGGTGATCCAGGCCGGCGATGACCAGCGCTTCTTCAGCAGCGTCTTCGTCGCGGGATCGTGGATGATGCCGCGGTTGCCGGTGAATGTGCCGCGATGTGGGGTAGCGATGATGTCGCCGGTGGGCGTGACGCGGTTTTGCAGGGGCATGGTCGCCTCCGCCCGTCATTGCGAAGAGCGAAGCGACGAAGCAGTCCAGATCACTCCCGCTGATGCATCTCTGGACTGCTTCGCTTCGCTCGCAATGACGGCCACCGTCACGCCGCCCCGTCGCGCAATGGTGGGTGATAGGAGAGCGCGGTATCCCAGGGGAAGAAGATCCACGTATCCTGCGAAACTTCCGTGATGAAGGTATCGACCAGCGGACGTCCCTTCGGTTTGGCGTAGACGGTGGCGAAATGCGCGTCCGGCAGCATCTCGCGCACCAGCTTGCCGGTCTTCCCGGTGTCGACGAGATCGTCGACGATCAGAAGTCCCTTGCCAGTACCGCCGCCGAGCTTCATCGCCTGCTCGGAGATTCCCTTGAGGACCTGCAGCTCACCCTGCTTGTCATGATCGTAGCTGGCGATGCAGACCGTATCGATCACGCGCACGCCGAGCTCGCGCGCCACGATCGCGGCCGGCACCAGGCCGCCGCGGGTGATCGCGATCACCGCGTGGAACGGGCCGACCTCGTTGAGGCGCCAGGTCAGCGCCCGGCAATCCCGGTGGAACTGGTCCCACGACACTGGAAAGGGCCGACCTGCCCGTTCCTCTGCACTCGGTGTTTCACCAGCCATTGTCGTCTCCTGCTTCGCCTGCCGGCAGCCAGATTGCTAGCGGGTGATGTTCAATCCCGCCAGCATGTCCTTCACCGCCGCCATCGCGGAGGCGAGCTTGTCCGCATCGCGCGAGCGCACCACCAGATTGGTGTTCGGCTTCTGCTCTTCGTCCATGAAGGGATAGCTGCCGATGATGGTGTCGGGGTGAGCGGCGGCGATTGCTCGCAAGGGGCTGCCGATGTCGCCTTCCCGCGCATTGGCGCGAACCGATTCGGAGAGCATGCGAACGCCGGATTTCAGCTTGGGCGAGACGATGTCCATCATCGCCTGCATGATCGAGGGCACGCCGGCCATCACGATGACATTGCCGATCTTGAAGCCGGGGGCGAGAATGGTCGCGCTCTGGATCAACTCGGCGCCGTCGGGAATGCGGGCCATGCGCAGGCGGGCCTCGTTGAGGTCCTGCTCGCTCCAGCGCTCCCTGAAGCGCGCGACCACCTCAGGGTGATGGTCGATGCCGACGCCGAAAGCCTTGGCGACGCTGTCGGCGGTGATGTCGTCATGGGTCGGCCCGATGCCGCCGGTGGTAAACACATAGGTGTAGCGATGCCGCAGC
Organism: Bradyrhizobium manausense; assembly: GCF_018131105.1. Lineage (NCBI taxonomy): Bacteria > Pseudomonadati > Pseudomonadota > Alphaproteobacteria > Hyphomicrobiales > Nitrobacteraceae > Bradyrhizobium > Bradyrhizobium manausense. Next base: position 130,309 of record NZ_JAFCJI010000003.1, read on the forward strand.
GCATCCAACGCGGCGATGATGTCGGGCTCGTCGTCGGAAACGACCCGGACTTCCTTCAGGTCGATGCCGATATTGGTCAAATATTCGGCGATGAATCCGATGTTCTTGTCTTTGGTCCGGCCGGACAGGATTTCATCCCCGATGACCAGAATGCCCGCCGTGACGATCTCGCTCATACCTTAAGTCCCTCACCTGTCGACCAGACTTTGCCGAGGTAACGCGTTGAAGTCACGCGGTTTTGCTGCCGAAACAAGCAGTCCTCAGCCATTTTTTCAGGCAGGCCACCGGGCATCCCCGGCAAATGCCCTCGCGCCATGCTTATAGCGCTGGCCCGCCCCTTGCTACCTCCCCGGAGTCATGCACTCTTGACGCATGGCCACAGGACGTTGCGGTCTGCACCAGGACCTCTCCGGCCTGACCATTGGCGCAACGCCTGGGGGACAAGTCGGGATCTATGGCAGTCGCGTTTGATGAAATGAATATTCCGGGTGGGGACCTTCGCCCTGCCTATCAGGAGCTGGCGCGCTGGATCAAGGAGACGCCTCCCGAGGCGCTCGAATATCGCCGTCAGGAGGCCGAGCTCCTGTTCCGCCGCATCGGCATCACCTTTGCGGTTTATGGCGACTCCGAATCCACCGAGCGCCTGATTCCGTTCGACGTGATCCCACGGATCATGTCCGGCATGGAATGGGCGCTCCTCGAAAAGGGGCTGAAGCAGCGCGTGAAAGCGCTGAACATGTTCCTGCGTGACATCTATCACGAGCGTGAGATCCTCCGCGCCGAGATCGTGCCCGACGATCTGATCTTCCAGAACCCGGTCTTCCGTCCCGAGATGAACGGCCAGCAGGTGCCGCACGACGTCTACGTGCACATCGCCGGCATCGACATCATCAGGGTCGATGCCAACGACTTCATCGTGCTGGAGGACAATGCGCGCACGCCGTCCGGCGTGTCCTACATGCTGGAAAACCGCGAGATCATGATGCGGCTGTTTCCGGATCTGTTCGCGCGTCACAAGGTGGCGCCGGTCGAGCGCTATCCGGACGAGCTGCTCGCCGCGCTCCGCTCGGTCGCGCCGCACAGTGCATCGGGCGAGCCGACGGTCGCCCTGCTCACGCCGGGCGTCTACAACTCGGCCTATTACGAGCACTCTTTCCTTGCCGACAAGCTCGGCATCGAGTTGGTCGAGGGCCGTGACCTCATCGTCAAGAACAACGAAGTGTTCATGCGGACGACCGAGGGCGTGAAACGGGTCGATGTGATCTATCGCCGCGTCGACGATGATTTCCTCGATCCGCTCACCTTCCGTCCGGACTCTGCGCTCGGCGTGCCCGGGTTGATGTCGGCCTATGCCGCCGGCAACATCACGCTCGCCAACGCGGTCGGCACAGGCATCGCCGACGACAAGGCGATCTACTCCTACATGCCCGAGATCGTGAGATTCTATCTCGGCGAAGAGCCGATCCTGAAGAACGTGCAGACCTGGCGCTGCCGCGAGCCGAAGGATCTCGCTTACGTGCTCGATCACCTCGGCGAACTCGTCGTCAAGGAAGTGCACGGTTCCGGCGGCTACGGCATGCTGATCGGCCCGGCCGCAACGAAGGCGACGATCGAAGCCTTCCGCGAGAAGCTCAAGCGCGAGCCGGAAGGTTTTATCGCGCAGCCAACGCTGGCGCTCTCGACCTGCCCGACCTGCACGGCCTCGGGTCTTGCCCCGCGCCACGTCGATTTGCGGCCTTTCGTGCTCACCGGCAGCAAGCGCACGACGATCGTGCCGGGCGGGCTGACGCGCGTCGCCTTGAAGGAAGGCTCCCTGGTGGTGAATTCGAGCCAGGGCGGCGGCACCAAAGACACCTGGATCCTGGACGAGTAGAGAGATGCTGTCGCGCACCGCCGAAAACCTCTACTGGCTCGCCCGCTACGTCGAACGGGCCGAATATCTCGCACGCACCATCGATGCGACCTTGCGCGTCACCGCGCTTCCCGCCGCCTATATCGGCAAGACCAACGAATGGGATTCCGCACTGCTCACGGCTGGCGTCGCGGGCAGCTTCTATCAGGCGCACGAGGAAGCCAACGAGCACAACGTCGTCGACTACCTCTCGTTCTCGGCCGACAACCCGTCCTCGATCAGGAACTGCATCGAGGCGGCGCGGCTGAACTCACGCTCGGTGCGCACCGCGCTCACCAGCGAGATGTGGGACACCATCAACTCGGCCTGGATCGAGTTGCAGGCGGTCTGGAGCAAAGGCACCTCGACGCGCGAGGACCTCGCAAAATTCCTGCGCTTCGTGCAGGAGACTTCATTGCGCTTCGACGGTTCGGCCTACCGCACCATGCTGCGCAACGACGCTTACTGGTTCTCCCGCCTCGGCCTGCATCTGGAGCGCGCCGACAACACCGCACGCATTCTCGACGTGAAGTATCACGTGCTGCTGCCCGAGGAGGAGCATGTCGGCGGTCCGCTTGACTTCTATCAGTGGAGCTCGATCCTGCGCTCGGTGTCGGCGCTGACGGCGTATCACTGGGTCTACCGCGAGACGCTGAAACCTTGGCTGGTCGCGGATCTGCTCATCCTCAACGGGACGCTGCCGCGCTCGCTGGCGAGCTGCTACGACAACCTCGTGCGCAATCTCGACCAGATCGGCGTCGCCTATGGCCGCCAGGGACCGGCCCAGCGCCATGCCCGCGGCATCCGCAACCGGCTGGAACACAGCAACATGAACGACATTTTCCAGCACGGCGTACATGAATTCATTCAGGAATTCATCACCGATAATTCCAGGCTGGGCGAAATCATCACGAAGCAGTATTTGATCTGATACACGCAGTTGTTCCGGAGCATCCGGAGCAATGGAATCAAAACACCATGCGCCTGCGAATCCTGCACACCACGACCTATCGCTACGAGCCGGCGGCGACGAGCGTGATCCAGATCCTGCGCATGACGCCGTGCAGCCATGACGGGCAATATGTGGCGGAATGGCAGATCGACGTCTCGACCGACACCAAGCTCGACATGCACGAAGACGCCTTCGGCAATGTCACCCATGTGCTGTCCTGCGGGCCGGTCAACGACATCAGGATCACCGCCGAAGGCCTGATCGAGACTCACGACACCGGCGGCGTGCTGCGCGGCGCCGATGAGCGTTTTCCCGCCGGCATGTTCTTGCGCACCACCGACCTTACGACGGTCAATCCGGCGATGGCAGCGGTCGCGCGCCAGCTGCGCAGCGAGGCCGAGAGCGACACGCTCGGCTTCCTGCACACGCTGATGTCGCAAATCGGCGATCACATGACCTTCGACGAGGACCCGACCAACAGCGGTACCTCGGCGGCGGAAGCGTTCACGCTCAAGCGCGGCGTCTGTCAGGACTATGCGCATATCTTCATCGCCTGCGCCCGCTCTGGCGGCGTGCCGGCACGCTTCGTCTCCGGCCATTTCCTGCGCTCGGATGGCACGGTGCATCAGGACGCCGGACATGCCTGGGTGGAAGCATACGTCGCTGACCTCGGCTGGGTCGGCTTCGATCCCGCCAACAGCATCTGCACCACCGACGCCCATGTCCGCGTCGCGATCGGGCTCGATTATCTCGGTGCAGCGCCCGTGCGCGGGACCCGCTATGGCGGCGGCGCTGAGACGCTGACGGTTGCGGTCCAGGTCGATCAGGCCGGCCGCGGTGGACAGTCGCAATCACAGCGGCAGAGTTAGGGGCGCGGACGGCCAATCTTGTTGGGCATGCTATGATCGCAGGATCAGACCAGACCTGCGAGGTACCCCATGGCGACCGTAAAACTGCTTTCAGATGACGAGCTCTCGGCGGAGGCGCGCACTGTCTTTGAGGATATCCGCAAGGTGCGGAAATCCGACTTCATCAACAATTTCTGGCGCGCGCTGGCGCATGATCCGAAGACGCTGCGGCGGACCTGGGAAAGCCTCAAGGAGGTGATGGCGCCGGGCGCGCTCGATCCCAAAGTCAAGGAAATGCTCTATGTCGCGGTGTCGATCGCACATGGCTGCAGCTACTGCATTCACTCGCACACCGCAGGCGCACGCGCAAAAGGCATGACCGAGGCCGAATACGGCGAGCTGCTCGCCATCGTCGGCATGGCCGCGGAGACGAACCGGCTGGTCACCGCGCTCGGTGTCCCCGTCGACGCGGCATTTCTCGCCGATGCGGCTGACTGACGACAGAGCCAGCTGTCATTCCGGGGCGCGCGTAGCGCGAACCCGGAATTCATCAGGCAAAGTTGGTGGAGGAATGGATTCCGGGCTCGCGACTTCGTCGCGCCCCGGAATGACGACCTTACCCCGGGAATCGGGGGTTTCATGCCTCCCCGAAATTGGCTAGTAATTCCGCGCAAACGCGTTCGGGGACTGGAAATGACCTATTGTTGCGGAATCCTGGTTCGGGACGGTCTGGTGATGATCGCCGACACCCGCACCAATGCCGGCCTCGACAATGTCTCGACCTTCCGCAAGCTGCATATCTTTTCGAACCCCGGCGATCGCATCATGGCGATCGCCAGCGCCGGCAATCTCGCCATCAGCCAGTCGGTGCTTTCGACGCTGACCGAGGGGCTCGAAGACCCCAACACGGGCGAAGTCGAGACGCTGATGAACGCGCCGACCATGTTCCAGGCCGCCCAGCGCATCGGCCGGGCGATCCGGGCGGTGCACGCGACAGAGGGACCGGCGCTGAAATCCGAGGACGTGTCCTTCGACGTCTCCTTTCTGTTCGGCGGCCAGATCAAGGGCGCGCGCATGCGTCTGTTCATGATCTACACCGCCGGCAATTTCATCGAATGCACCACCGACACGCCGTACCTGCAGATCGGCGAGCACAAATACGGCAAGCCGGTGCTCGACCGCGCCATGCACTATGACGTCGAGCTCTACGAGGCATTGAAGACCGGCCTGATCTCGATGGACTCGACGATGCGCTCCAATCTCGGCGTCGGCCTTCCCATCGACGTGCTGGTGGTGCGCGCGGACGCATACGATGCCGACCTCAACCATCGCATCGAGGCGGGCGAGCCCTATTTCCACGATCTGCGCTCGCGCTGGTCGGCGGCCTTGCGCGCCGCGCATCAGAACATTCCGCGACCGCCCTACAAGAACGAAAAAGAACCCAAAACCTGACAACTGAAGAAAAGGCAGGAAACGATGAGCGAAGCAAAAAAGATCGCCGTGGTGACGGGCGCCGGCACCGGTGTCGGGCGCGCCGCGTCGCTGGCGCTGATGAACACCGGCTTCACCGTGGTGCTGGTCGGGCGCCGGCTCGACATGCTCGAGGAAACCGCGAAGCTCGGCCCCGCGGGCAAGAGCCTCTGCGTCACCGCCGACATGACCAAGCCTGATTCCATCGCCGCGCTGTTCGACAAGGTGAAGGCGACCTACGGCCGGCTTGACGTGCTGTTCAACAATGCCGGCATGGGCGCGCCCGCCGTCAACTTCGAGGACCTCAGCCTCGAGCAGTGGCAGGCGGTGGTGAACACCAACCTCACCGGCCCGTTCCTGTGCACCCAGCACGCCTTCCGCATCATGAAGGACCAGAACCCGCGCGGCGGCCGCATCATCAACAACGGCTCGATCTCGGCGCACGCGCCGCGGCCGTTTTCGGCGGCCTACACCTCGACCAAGCACGCCATCACCGGCCTGACCAAGGCGAGCAACCTCGACGGCCGCATGTATGACATCGCAGTCGGCCAGGTCGACATCGGCAATGCCGCGACCCCGATGACCGACCGCATGGTCAACGGCCCCGGCGTGCTGCAGCCGGACGGCACCACCAAGCACGAGCCGCGCATGGATGCGAAGGCGGTCGGCGATGCCGTCGCCTACATGGCCGGCCTGCCGCTCGACGCCAACGTGCTGACCATGACTGTCATGGCGAGCAAGATGCCGTTCGTCGGCCGCGGCTGAACGAAAACTGCGAAACAACCCCATGCACAGTAGGCGCCGAAAGGCGCCTGCTGTCGGGGTGGCGCGAGTTAAGTCCGCATGCTGTCTCAACAATCGTCATTGCGAGCGCAGCGAAGCAATGACAAGGAGAGAGCGGAGCCCCCCGCGCCTCGCGGAACCAGGCTAGCGAGAGTCGCTTCGGATTGATCGGCCGACCTGCTGCAAGGCCTCGAAGGCTGCGAAGCGCCTGTCGTTCCAGTCTGCCAGGGCCGCCTGGGGTGAATGTATTTCTCCCAGAGCCGACATCGCCTCCATCGCCGCGCCGACGCTCGCATGGTCGCCCGAAGCCACCGATCCGAGCATCGCGGAGCCGAGCAGCACGGGCTCCGGAGATGCCGATGCTGCAACCGTCAAGCCGGTCGTATCGGCGAGCACCTGCCGCACGAGGCGGCTCTGGGCCGCACCACCGCTGACGACGATCGTATCGATGGCGAGGCCTTTATCCTGCTGGGCGCGCACGATCTGCCGCGCGCCGTAACCAAGGCCGCACAGGCCGGCAAGATAGAGAGCAAGCAAGCTCTCCAGATCCGAGCGCATATCGAGCCCCGCAATCAGCGCACGCGCGTCGGGATCAGCGAAGGGCGCACGATTGCCGAGGAATTCGGGCACGACACTGATATCACCGACCAATTCCCTGACCATCCTTGCACCACCGCGCGCGTCAGTCTCTGAGGCGAGCCAGTCGGCGAGCGTTCGCTGGCCCTGACGGGCCGCCAGTGCCGCCTGCGCGGCATAAGGATGCATCTGCACGAGATGGTCGATGGCTGCACCGGCAACGGACTGTCCGCCCTCATTGAGCCATAGACCCGGCACCATCGCCGAAAAATAAGGTCCCCAGACGCCGGGGACGAAAACCGGGTTCGCCGTTGACGACATCGTACAGGCGGACGTTCCGAACACATAGGCCATGCGGGTGAACGCGGTCCCCGCAGCGCCGCGCGCGCCCACCGTGCCGACCCCGCCCGCATGCGCGTCGATGAGGCCTGCCGCAACTGATGTGCCCAACGTCAGGCCAAGGTCGGACGCGGCCTCCGCTGTCAGGCCGTCGGCCAGCCGCGTACCGCCGGGCACGATCTCGGTGCCGATCCGGCGAAACTGTTCGTCCGCCAGCATACCGAGACCGACTGAGCGAAAGAAGCCGGCATCCCAGCGATCTTCGTGGCCGAGATAGGTCCACTTGCACGTGACGGTGCAGGTGGAGCGGGCAAGACTCCCTGTGGCGCGCCAGGTGAGGAAATCAGTCAGGTCCATGAATTGCCAGGCGTCCGCAAAGCTGCGCGGCATGTTCTCGGCAAGCCACAGCAATTTCGGCGTCTCCATCTCGGGTGAGATCGTTCCCCCGACATAATCGAGAACTTTTGCGCCCGTGCGGTTGATCCGACGCGCCTGATCGACGGCGCGATGGTCCATCCACACGATGATGTTGCGAGCGGGATCGCCGGACGGACCCACGGCAAGCGGCGCCCCCCCACTGCCCAGCACCACCAATGAGCATGTCGCATCAAAGCCGATGCCGGCAATGCTATCAGGCGCGACGCCGGCCTTTCCGACCGCACCCCGTACGCAGCGACATACGGCGCGCCAGATGTCCTCGCTCGATTGCTCGACAATATCGCCGGCCTCGCGCCAAACCGCTATGTCGGCCTTGTCGGTGGCGAGTAGTCTGCCGGAGGCATCGAAAACCCCGGCTCTTGCACTGCCCGTACCGACGTCGATGCCAAGAAAATGACGAGTCACCGCTGAAACCCTCACCATGAAGCAACGTCCAGATCGCCGATGCGGAAGCGTTAAAGATCGTTGCTCTGGGGCAGGATCACGAGGTCGCGGATCGTGACATTTCGCGGACGGGTCAACATGAAGAGCACCGCCTGCGCCACTTCGGTCGGCTGGATCAGGCCACCCGCGGCCATCTCCGCCTCGAGCTTCTCCTTCGGCCAGTCGCTGATGAGCGCGGTCACGACAGGACCAGGCGCCACGGCGCCGACGCGCAGGCCGTATTTGGCGACCTGCCGACGCACGGTGTGGACAAAAGCCTGCACGGCATGTTTCGAGGCGGTGTAGATCGGCTCCCAGACGACAGGGACGAGACCGGCGATCGAACTGGTGACGATGATGTCACCGCTCTTGCGCTCGACCATGTGGGGCAACACCGCGTGGATGGAGCGAAACATCGCGTTGACGTTGAGATTCAGCATGCGGTCCCAGGCATCGGGGTCGCCGCCGAGCACCTCGCCACCGACATATGTGCCGGCATTGGCATGGAAGATGTCGAGCCGGCCCGCTTTCTCCAGCACCTTCGGCATCATGCCGGCCATATCGGCAGCATCGGTCAGGTCGATCCGCAGCGGGATCGCGTTGGCGCCGAGATCGGAACAGACTTTGTTCAGCGCCTCCTCCGCCCGGTCGACCAGCACAACGCGCGCGCCTGCCGCGATCATCGTCCTGGCGCATTCAAGACCAATGCCCGAGGCGGCGCCGGTGATCGCGGCGACTTTTCCTGCAAGTTCCTGGCCCACGGTCAATCCTCTCGTTTTGGTTTTTCAGGCTCGGCCATGGGAGACGCGCGAGCGTCGTGCCAGCGAGTCGACGATGACCGCAACGGCAAGAACGGCGCCCGTGATCATGTACCGAAGCGACGAAGACAGATCGAGCAGCGTCAGGCCGCTGGCGATCGACTGGATGACGATGATGCCGAGCAGGGCCGAATAGGCGCTGCCGCGACCACCAAACAAGCTGGTGCCGCCGATGACAGCGGCTGCGATGGCGTTGAGGTTCACGTCGCCCGTGCCGGCCTGCTGGCTGGACGATGCGAGCCGTGCGGCGGCAAGGATGCCGCCGGCGGCTGCGAGCGTGGAGCACAGCATGAAGGCGCTGGCATGGATCCGGCGAACGTTGATACCGGCACGGCGGGCGGCCTCGCGATTGCCTCCGACCGCGCTCATCGAGCGGCCCCATTTGGTCCGCTTCAGCGCGTAGTTCATGACAACGCACAAGCCGACGAACAGGCCGAACATCCACGGAACGCCACGCGCGAGATTGAGATAATAGACGATGAATTCGAGCACGACGACGACCAGCGCGCCCTTCAGCAGAAGACGGCCGAGCGAACTCGCCGAAAGCCCCGCCGCTCGCCGGCGCACCGCCATGCGGTAGCCGGTCGCGAACACGACCACGCCGGCAAGTGCCGCCAGCACGTAGGACACGATGGGCGGCATCACCAGCGTCTGTCCGAAATTGACCAGCGGAGATCCGTAAGGGAGATTGATCGAGCCGGACGAGCCGAGCAGATAGAGCTGCAGGCCGAGCCAGGCCAGCAGACCTGACAGCGTCGAGACGAAGCTCGGCATGCCGAGGCGGCTGAACAGGAAAGCATAGAGGCTACCGATCGCCGCGCCCAGCACGAGCGCCGTGACGATAGCCAGCGCGACAGGCCAATCCTGATTGACCCAGAGCACGCCGACCAGCGCCGAGGAGAACCCGCTCACCGAGCCGACCGAGAGGTCGATCTCGCCGACCATCAGAATGCAAACGATCCCGAGCGAGATGACGCCCACGGTCGAGCAATCGAACAGCAGATTGACGAGATTGTCGGGCGCCAGGAAAACCGGGTTGAGGGTCTGGAACGCCGTGCAGATGATCAAGAGGCCGACCACCACCGGCAGCGAGCCGAGATCGCCCGACCGCACCCGATCGACGAAGGCGCCGATCATGCCGCCAAGCGTGTCCGCATGTGCGACACGCTCGTCGCGACGGTCCAGCAACCGCGCCGTCGAAACCCGTTGTGTGTTGTCGGTCATGGCCTCACCTCGTGCGACTGCGCGCCGCGACGGTTGGCGCGCCGGGAGACCGAATTCTCGTCCGCCCCCGTGATGGCCGTGACGAGATCCTGGTTGGAGACGTCGGGTCCGAACTCGCCGTTGTTTCGGCCGAGGCGCAGCACCACGATCCGGTCGGCGACGGCGCGCACGTCTTCCATGTTGTGACTGATCACGATGACGCCGAGGCCGCGGGCGCGTACGCGCTCGATCAGGTCGAGCACCTCTGCGGTCTGCGCGACGCCGAGCGCCGCGGTCGGCTCGTCCAGCAGAATGAGCTTCGGTTCCGTCAGCAATGACCGCGCGATCGCGACCGTCTGGCGCTGTCCGCCTGATAGCGACGCAACGGGTTCGCGCACGCTCGGAATGCGGGCGGACAATTCGTTGAGCAACGTCCAGGCCCTTATCTCCATGGAGACCTCGTCGAGCCTGGCGGGATTGAGCTCCCGACCGAGGAAGATATTGGCGACGACATCGAGATTCTCGCAGAGCGCCAAATCCTGGAAGACGGTGGCGATGCCGAGGCCAAGCGCCGTAGCCGGGTCGGACAGCACGACGTCTTTGCCGTCAAAGGCGATCATCCCGGAGGTCGGCTGGTGCACGCCGGCCAGGATCTTCACCAATGTGGACTTTCCGGCGCCGTTGTCACCGACAAGCGCCACGACTTCACCGGCATGCACGTCGAGGTCCACGTCGGCAAGGGCGGACACGGCGCCGAAATTCTTGGAAACCCCGCGAAGCCTCAGAACCAGTTCGCTTGGCCCCTGCGGCGGGTGATCGACATCCGAGATCGTGGACATGTCCGCGTCCGCCTTCCCTTCGTTCATCCCGGCCGCATTGAGCGGCCAGGATGATGCTTCACTTACTTGGTGATGCCGAGTTTCTTGCATCCGTCGGCATATCTGCCCGTGCAGAGCTGATCGGCGGTCTGGATCTTCTTGTCGATGATCTCGGCCTTCAGGTTCTGCGCGGTCACAACAGCCGGAATGAACAGCTTCGAGGGCGTATTATAGAGCGTGGTTTCCGCCTTGGGCGTCCCGCCCGAGAGGAATTCCACCGCTGCCTGGGCTGCGGCGGCTGCAACGATCTCGCTGGGCTTGGAGATCGTGTTGTACTGATCGCCGGCGATGATGAGCTGCAGCGCGGCAATCGTCGCGTCGTTGCCGGTCACCGGAGGCACCGGATCGACACCGGCGGCCTTGAAAGCGGCAATGGCGCCACCGCCCGTCCCGTCATTGGCGGCGACGACTCCAAGGATTTTCTTGCCGAAGCGCGTGACCTGGCCGCTCGCCCATTGCTGCGCCTTGGGCGGGGCCCAGTCCGGCGTGTCGTATTCGGCGAGGATCGGATAGCCGCTGTTGTCGAGGCCCGCGTGGATGCCCTTCTTGATGAGCCCCGCGGCGGCGTCGGTCGGCGATCCATTGATCTCGAGCACGCCTTCACCCTCCTTCGGCGTGATCTTGGCGTCCTTCAGATGCTTGATCAGCGATTCCGAGATGGCCTTGCCAATGCCCTCGTTGTCGAAGGAGACGTAGAAGTCGGCCTTGGCGTCCGGGACCGGGCGGTCATAGGCGATCACCTTGATGCCCTGGGACTGTGCCATCTTGACCAGCGACGCGGCGGCAGCCGAGTCGACCGGATCGAGCACGATCACCTTGGCGCCTTGCGAGATCACCGAGTTGAATTGCTGCTGCTGGCGCGCGGCGTCCGCGCTGGCATTCTGATAGACGACCTTGCAGCTGCCGCAGAGCTTCTTCATCTCGGCGGCAAAGCCTGGATAGTCGTGCTGTTCGTAGCGGGTGGAGGCCTGGTCGGGCATGAGGAATGCGACGGTTGCATCCTTCACCTCCGCGGCGCGCGAGGACATGGCCGTTGCGCCGAGTAGCGCCAGGGCGAGAGCGGCAGTGCACGTGGTGTTGAGCGAGGGCGTTGTCATTCGGACTTCCCTTTCGGAAACTGGGTGTTAAAGTGCTGCTCGTTGATTTCTCGGAGACACGCCATCCTGCTTCCGCAGCCGGATGACAACGGCGGTCAGCGCCGATATCCTCCGAAGCCAAGCGGAAATTCAGGACAGACAATTTCCTTCGCAGGCGGCCATTGGCGCGCCCGCGTCATCCTTCCCGTAATCGTCCTCCTCCCTTGCTCCTCCCGGTTATGCGGCGCGTGCCGCGTTGATGTTGTCCGCCAGCAATCGTCTGAAGCGCGAGGGCGGCATGCCCTTCTCGGCCAAGAACTGGCGGTTGAAGTTGGAGAGATTGTTGAAGCCGACTTCGAAGCAGATGTCGGTGATGGACGCCTGCTCGTCGCTCATCAGGATCTGGCAGGCCAGGTTGATGCGGAGCCGCTTGACGTATTGCACAAGTGACATTCCCGTATGCCGGCGGAACGAGCGCGAAAACGCGCTTTGCGACTGGCCGGCCATTGTCGCGAGATCAGCTTCACCGAACGGCTGCGTCAGGTTCTCGCGGATGAAGGCAAGCGCCTTGTTCATGCCCGCCGACATGTAGCCGGACGGGTCGGGCAAATAGTTCGGGCTGGAGAGCGGCAGCGCACCTCGGGCGCGGCAGAGCGTCCCCAGGATCATCATGAACAGCTCGATCCGACGCACGCCCTTCGCCGCCACGATCTCCTCCATCAGCGGGGCGAGCTCCTTGCTTGTGCTGCCAGCAAAGAGGACGCCGCGTCGGGAGGATTCCAGCAGCGCGGCGAGACCCGACAGCTCGGGCATCAGCCTCATCGTATCGCCGATGAATTCTTCGCTGAACTGGATGATGCGTCCGCGCAGAGGGATCGTCGTTTCCGCCGGCAGATCGCTCACCCAATTGTGCGGCAGGTTGGGTCCGGTGAGCACGAGATTACCCGGCTCGAACTGGCCGATGAAGTCGCCGACAAAGTAGCGACCGCTCGTCGCTACGACCTGATGGATCTCGTATTCCGGGTGAAAGTGCCACCTGACGGTGTGGAACGGATAGCCGTGCGACCAAGCCTTGAACGACTCGCCGCGCCGAATCTGGACGACTTCTAAGTCCGGTTCCATATCCGTTCCCTCCTGGGCCGACCCGTTTTGTAGATACTGGGGTCGTAGCCGACGGCTGAATTTTGCTCAGCTCTATCTGTTGTTCGAAATCGTATCGGGTGGCCGCCGCTGCCGCCACCACGATTCAGATACCGAACCGATACTCTTTTGACATTCTTGGGCTGGGCGCTGCAATATCGGCCGGGTTCAAGCCTCGGCCGGCGTCGCCTACTCCAGGCTCTCCACCTGGCGCAGGCTGGGGAATAGCCTCATCCACAGCAGCGCCACCGCCACCGTGCAGACGCCGCCGAGCACGGCGGCGGGCATGGCGCCGAACAGGGCCGCTGTCAGGCCGCTCTCGAATTGGCCGAGCTGGTTCGAGGCGTTGATGAAGAGGAAATTGACTGCGCCGACGCGGCCGCGCATCTCGTCCGGTGTCGCGAGCTGAACCAGCGAGAAGCGGATCACGACGCTGATCGTGTCGGCCGCGCCGAGGATGGCCAGCGACAGCACCGACAGCCACATCCAGTGCGACACCGCGAACACGATCGTGGCAATTCCGAACACGATCACCGCCTGGAACATGCGCAGGCCGACGTGACGCGTGATCGAATGATGCGCCAGGATCGTGGTCATCAGCAGCGCACCGACCGCGGGCGCGGCGCGCAAGATTCCAAGCCCCATCGGGCCGGTCTGGAGGATATCGCGGGCATAGATCGGCAATAGCGCCGTCACGCCGCCGAACAACACGGCGAACAGATCCAGCGAGATCGTGCCGAGGATCGAGGGATTGCTGCGGATGAAACGGACGCCGGCAAAGATATTGTCCGTGCTCGTATCCTTGGCGACCGCTTGCGGCCGCGGCCGGATGAATCCGGTCAGGATCATCCCGAAAATCCAGAACAGCAGCATGATGGCATAGGCCAGATGCGGCGCGATCGCATAGGCAAAGCCGCCGAGCGCGGGCCCGGTGATGGTCGCGACTTGCGCTGCGCCGCTGGAGACGGCGGTGGCGCGCTGGAGCGAGCCCTGCGGCGCGATCAGCGGCAGCAGCGCCGCTGTGGTCGGGCTTTCGAACGCGCCGGCAATGCCGAGCACGAAGGTCGCGACGAAAATCTGTACCTCGCTGATCAGGCCGAGATACGTGATGACGGCGAGATAGAGCGCGGTCGCGGCTTCCACGAGCTGGCAAAGCTGCACCACGCGCTTGCGCTCGTAGCGATCGGCGGCGTGGCCGGCGACGAAGACGAGCAGTGCGGTGGGCGCGAACTGCACGAGGCCGACCATGCCGAGGTCGAATGCCGAGCCGGTGAGGTCGTAGATCTGCCAGCCGATCGCGACCGCCGCGATCTGGCTGGAGAAGCGCGACAGGCTGCGCGAGAGCAGAAAGAACAGGAAGGCGCGATGGCGGAGGAGCTCACCGGCGGTGACCGGTGGATTGGCGGAAACTGGCTGCTCTGGCATCGCCTCGTCGGTCACGCTCGGGAAAATAAGCCCTTGATGTCAATGTTCCCCGCGTGGCTGACGCAGACGAGCTTGTCAACAGCAGGACTACCGGCAACATCCCCGGCATTGCGTTTGCAGCGCACGTGCGGCCATAATCATTGAGGGTTTGGGGACATCATGCTTCGGCTGCAATCGACACTCGGCGTTTTCGCATTGCTGCTGATCGCCTTTGCGCTCGCGGAGAATCGCCGCGCCGTTTCCCTGCGCCAGGCGCTGATCGGCCTTGTCGCGACCTTCGCGACCGCGATCGTGCTGCTGAAGGTGCCTGTGGTGGCGCATGCCTTCGGCGCCATCAACGACGCGGTCGGCGCGATCTCGGCGGCCTCGCGCGCCGGCTCTTCTTTCGTGTTCGGCTATGTCGGCGGCGGCCCCCTGCCCTTCGACCTGAAGGTGCCGGGCGCCGACTTCATCCTGGCGTTCCAGGCGCTGCCGATCGTGCTGGTCATGAGCGTGCTGACGACGCTGCTGTTCTATTGGCGTGTGCTGCCGCCTGTTGTGCGCGGCATGGCCTGGCTGCTCGAGCGTACGCTCGGGGTCGGCGGCGCGGTCGGGCTCTCGACCGCGGCCAACATCTTCCTCGGCATGGTCGAGGCACCGCTGTTCGTCAGGCCGTATCTGGCGCAGATGAGCCGCAGCGAATTGTTTCTGGTGATGACAGGCGGCATGGCCGGCATCGCCGGCACCGTGCTGGTCCTCTATGCAACGCTGCTGGCGCCGCTGATCCCCGACTCGGCCGCGCATTTCGTGATCGCCTCGGTGCTCGGCGCGCCGGCCGCGATCCTCGTCAGCCTGATCATGATCCCCGAGACCTCGGACAAGCGCACCGGCGGCGCGCTCGAGGATCCGGAAACGGCGGTGTCCGGCACGATGGATGCGATCGTGAAAGGCACGAGCGCGGGGATCGAGCTCTTGATCAACATCGTCGCGATGCTGCTGGTGCTGGTGGCGCTGGTCTATCTCGTCAACGCCGTGCTCGGCCTGCTGCCTGATATCGGCGGCGCCGCGATCTCGCTGCAACGGCTGCTCGGCCTCGTGATGGCGCCGGTGTGCTGGCTGATGGGACTGCCGTGGGACCAGGCGGTGACGGCCGGCAGCCTGATGGGCACCAAGACCGTGCTCAACGAGTTGATCGCCTATGTCGACTTCTCGAAGCTTCCGCCCGATACGCTCGATCCGCGCTCGCGCCTGATCATGCTCTATGCCATGTGCGGTTTCGCCAATTTCGCCAGCCTCGGCATCATGATCGGCGGGCTCGGCGTGATGGCGCCGGAGCGACGCGACGAGATCAACGCGCTGGGATTGAAGTCGATCGTGTCGGGGACGCTGACGACCTGTCTGATGGGAGCGATCGTGGGGGTGTTGACGTAGCGACCGGCTGCGAACCAGCGCTCTCAGCCGCACAATTTCTGCTTCCGCAAGATGCGAGGCACCTCAGCCAGCCTGGCACGACACGGTTCGGCAGCCATGGCGATCGCCTCGCTTTTTCGTCCCTGGGCCTGCAGCAACACGGCCATCAAGCCCTGCGCCCCGACCCGCACCGGCCCGCCGGCCACATCGGAAGCGGCGAGCGACATGGCGGTTCGCGCTTCCGTCTCGGCGGCATTGAGGCTCGCTTTTTCGAGGAAGAAGACCGCACGGAACAGATGTGCCCGCGGGTCTTTCGGATAGCGCGTGACGAGATCGAGAGACCGTCTGGCCATCTCCTCGGAATTCGCCGGCGCTTCCGAGGCGCGGATATAATGCACGGCATCGGCCATGTAGGACGAATAATGAGCGGCGGCGAAACCGGCGCAGACCAGGGATCCGGCGAATCCCGCAAGCAACGTCACGCCGGCACTTCGCGGCAGGCTGTCGTAGGACCAGAACGCGAGCCAAGGTGTCATGGCAAGCGCGGCACCGGCCACCGCACCACCGGCATGGGCATAATAGTTGACGTTGCCCGAGGCCCCAAAGGCAAGCGGTAGCAACGCGGGAACACCGAAGAACAGCGACGTCTTCAGTCTCGATATTGTTTGATCGGCATCCGCTTCGGGATCGAAGCTCGCGACGAACAGCGCGGCGATGAGCCCGGTAATGGCGCCGGAGGCGCCGACGCTCACCGTGCCGGGGCCGTTGCCCAGGAGCGAGCCAATCTCCCCGGCCACCGCACTGGCGACGAAGATCAGCGAAAACCAGCCACGACCGATCAGGCTCTCCAGCCTGACGCCGACGATGAACAGCGCGACGCAGTTGCCTATGAGGTGCCATTGGCTGCCGTGCAGAAGCGGCGCAAGGCCGATCCGCCACCACTCTCCCCGTCCGACAACGAGATCATGGCCTGACGCGCCATAGGCGATCAGCGAGCGGACATCGAGCGAGCCGTCGGGCCCAACGTCGATGGCCAGACTGCGCTGCAGCGCGTAGATCAGCAGCAAACCGAAGATCAGGCCAATGGTGAGGAAAGGAATGTCGGAGAGAAGCTTGTTGTCGCGGAAAAGCGAGCCCTCGCTGGACGAGGATCCATCGTCGTCGCGCATGACCACGGGAGCGGTCGGCGCGGCAACGGATTGAAGGGAGGCTCTTGGGGCTGGTGCTACGACGCCGCGTCGACCAAAAGTCGTCATGAAAGCATTCCCGCATGTTCACATCCTTGAGTTGACATGAGGGATATTTTCGATCGGGTTAGCGGCCGCCGTTCGGGCGGCTGAAACCGTCCGATTGGTAATGGCGCGGTTTCCCGGATCGGGCGCTTTTTAGGGATTGTGTGTCGGTAGATCTCCGCGTTGTTGCGAGCGCAGCGAAGCAATCCAGTCTGCATCCGTGGAGGCAATCTGGATTGCTTCGTCGCGAGGGCTCCTCGCAATGACGAGACGAGAGAGGTGTGCGCTCCTCCCGACAGCGTCTACGCCTTCAACTCCACCGTCTTGAACTCCGCCGGCAGGATCACTTCGAGCAGCTCAACGTCGTCCGAATAGTCCAGGATCATGTGCTTGATCTTCGGCGGCTGGGTCCAGGCACTGCCTTCCTGCATCAAGGTCTCGCCCTGCCCGTCCATGTAGGTCTTCACCCAGCCCTTGAGGACGTAGACCATCTGGAAGTCGACGGCGTGAAAATGCAGCTTCGACACCTCGGCCGGATCGCAAGGACCCTGCAGGCGGATCACGTGGGCTTGCGCGAGGCCGTGGCTGGCGGCGGCAATGCCGAGGTCGCGGTACTTTGCGTAAGTGCGCAGGCCGTCGGCTTTGAAGTCTTCCTCGCGGTGGTGGCTGATAGCGATGCGCTGCTTGGGACGCGCGGGTTTCTTTGCCGCAGTCTTGAGCGAGGTCGCGCGGGCTTTCGATTTCACGGCCTTGCGTGCCGAGGAGCGCGCGGCGGGCCTGGCGCCGCTCCGCTTCTTCACCGCGGTCTGGACAGCGCTGCGCGACTTTGTTTTTTTGGCCATGGGCCGGCCTCCCTGTTGTTATGAGCGGAGGCTAGCACGGAACGAAGGTTCGTAGGATGGGTAGAGCTCTTGCGAAACCCATCATCCCCCAGGGCATGCGAAGGCGATGGGCTTCGCTTCGCGCTCTACCCATCCTACGCGCTAGCCTTCAATTCAACCGGAACACGCCGTCGACGGCGCGGAGCTCGGCCGGCTTGATCAGCTTGGAATGCGCGACCGTCACCGAATGCAGCGGACCGTCGAGCTTCTGCTGCCAGAAAGCGAGGAAGTCGCTCAGCGCCGGAAACTTCGGAAACATGTCGTAGTCCTGCCAGACATAGGTCTGCAGCAGCGAGCGATGATCCGGCATCCGGTAGAGAATTTGGGCCGTCGTCAGCCCGTAGCCCAGCAGCTGTTTCCGGAAATCCTCGGAAACGCCCCCAACCCGCAATCCCATGCCAACCTCCTTTGCAGGAGCGCATTCAGGGGGTGGCTTGATCCGGTACGCCTCTTGACGAGCCACCCGGTGGAGATGCGCTCACATGAGAGAAATGTGACGCAAACTGACAATCCATCTCAAGCCCAAAAGTTTAACAAGTTGTTGAAATTCAATGCTTTAGCAGCAGAGGCGGCTCCGTGCTAATACGGCCCGGCCATTCGGTTAACGATGGTAAAGAGATTTGGCACTTCAGCCTTCAGAGTGCCGAATTTTCTGCTAGAAGCCCTTGCCCCCGCAAAATTCCTGTCCTATTTCAGCCTCGCCTGTGCTAGCACTCGCGGGCACAGATTGCTAACGACCAAAAATCCTCAACTCGTGCAAAAGCTTAGGAGAGCTGCATGAAATTCCGTCCGCTTCACGACCGCGTCGTGGTCAAGCGTATCGACGCAGAAGAGAAGACCGCCGGCGGCATCATCATCCCCGACACTGCCAAGGAAAAGCCCTCCCAGGGTGAAGTCGTCGCCGTTGGCCCGGGTGGCCGCGACGAGGCCGGCAAGCTGATCCCGATCGACCTGAAGGTCGGCGACCGCGTGCTGTTCGGCAAGTGGTCCGGCACCGAAGTGAAGATCGACAGCGTCGATCTGCTGATCATGAAGGAAAGCGACATCATGGGCGTCCTCGACGTCCCCGCTTCCAAGAAGAAGGCGGCCTAACAGCCCCTCTCTCCCTCCAGTCATACATCTCAAGGAAAATTCCAGATGGCAGCCAAAGAAGTCAAATTCTCGGTTGAAGCGCGCGACAAGATGCTGCGCGGCGTCGACATTCTCGCCAACGCGGTGAAGGTCACGCTCGGTCCGAAGGGCCGCAACGTCGTGCTCGACAAGTCGTTCGGCGCTCCCCGCATCACCAAGGACGGCGTCACCGTCGCCAAGGAGATCGAGCTCGACGACAAGTTCGAGAACATGGGCGCGCAGATGGTGCGCGAAGTCGCCTCCAAGTCCGCTGACGCGGCCGGCGACGGCACCACCACCGCCACCGTGCTCGCCCAGGCGATCGTGCGTGAAGGCGCCAAGTCGGTTGCCGCCGGCATGAACCCGATGGACCTCAAGCGCGGTATCGACCTCGCGGTCGAAGCCGTCGTCGCGGACCTCGTCAAGAACTCCAAGAAGGTCACCTCGAACGACGAGATCGCCCAGGTCGGCACCATCTCGGCGAACGGCGACCAGGAGATCGGCAAGTTCCTCTCCGACGCCATGAAGAAGGTCGGCAACGAGGGTGTCATCACCGTCGAGGAAGCCAAGTCGCTCGAGACCGAACTCGACGTCGTCGAGGGCATGCAGTTCGACCGCGGCTACATCTCGCCCTACTTCGTCACCAACGCCGACAAGATGCGCGTTGAGATGGACGACGCCTACATCCTCATCAACGAGAAGAAGCTCTCCTCGCTGAACGAGCTGCTCCCGCTGCTCGAGGCCGTGGTGCAGACCGGCAAGCCGCTGGTCATCGTCGCCGAGGACGTCGAGGGTGAAGCCCTCGCGACCCTGGTCGTGAACCGCCTCCGCGGCGGCCTCAAGGTCGCGGCCGTCAAGGCTCCGGGCTTCGGCGATCGCCGCAAGGCCATGCTGCAGGACATCGCGATCCTGACCGGCGGCCAGGCGATCTCGGAAGATCTCGGCATCAAGCTCGAGAACGTCACGCTCAACATGCTCGGTCGCGCCAAGAAGGTGATGATCGACAAGGAGAACACCACGATCGTCAACGGTGCCGGCAAGAAGGCCGACATCGAGGCGCGCGTGGCCCAGATCAAGGCGCAGATCGAGGAAACCACCTCGGACTACGACCGTGAGAAGCTCCAGGAGCGTCTCGCCAAGCTCGCTGGCGGCGTCGCGGTGATCCGCGTCGGCGGCGCGACCGAGGTCGAGGTGAAGGAGCGCAAGGATCGCGTTGATGACGCGATGCATGCGACCCGCGCGGCTGTCGAGGAAGGCATCGTCCCGGGCGGCGGCGTCGCCCTGCTCCGTGCTTCCGAGCAGCTCAAGGGCCTGCGCACCAAGAACGACGACCAGAAGACCGGCGTCGAGATCGTTCGCAAGGCCCTGTCGGCTCCCGCTCGCCAGATCGCGATCAACGCCGGTGAAGACGGTTCGGTGATCGTCGGCAAGATCCTGGAGAACAAGACCTACGCTTACGGCTTCGACTCCCAGAGCGGCGAGTACGTCAACCTCGTCACCAAGGGCATCATCGACCCGACCAAGGTGGTCCGCACCGCGATCCAGAACGCAGCTTCGGTTGCGGCTCTCTTGATCACCACGGAAGCCATGGTCGCCGAGCTGCCCAAGAAGGGCGGCGCAGGTCCCGCGATGCCCCCGGGCGGCGGCATGGGCGGCATGGACTTCTAAGGTTCAGCCACCTCAAGGACTACGAAACCCCGGCAGCGATGCCGGGGTTTTTGTTTGCGGGGCGGGCCCAGCTCTCTCCCCTCGTCATTCCGGGGCGCGCAAAGCGCGAGCCCGGAATGACGGTGGCTATCTCACCTTCCCCAGCCGCTCCGGACGCAGCTCGCCTCGGGAATCCAGCGACCAGAAGATCCGCGTCACCTTGCCGATGAGATTGTCCATCGGGATGAAGCCCATAGACGATTTGAAGCGGCTGTCGGCGGAGTTGTCTCTGTTGTCGCCGAGCCCGAAGAAATGGCCAGGAGGCACGGTGAAGACCTCGGTGTTGTCGGCGAAGCCGTTGTCGACGCAGTCGTAGGTGATATAGCTCGCGCCGTTCGGCATGGTCTCGCGCCAGCGCTTGACCCGTGTACCGGCCTCGCCGCCGCAGGCAGAGCCGGCAGCTGCGTCCTTCAGCGCGACGCGCGCGACGGGCTTGTCGTTCAGGACAAGCTGACCCTGCCGCATCTGGATGCGATCACCGGGCAACCCGACCACGCGCTTGACATAGTCGACCGTGGTGTCCCTTGGCGTCGTGAACACGACGACGTCGCCATAGGCGGGATCAGCAGCGCGAAAGCGGCCGGAGATGAATGACGGCGCGAAGGGAAACGAATAGCGGCCGTAGCCATAGGCATATTTGGCGGCGAAGATGTAGTCACCGACGATCAACGTCGGCATCATCGAGCCGGAGGGGATGTTGAACGGCTGATACAGGAAGACGCGGAACAGGAGGGGTGGCGACCACAGCACGGGCACAAGCAGGATCAGGATAACGATCGCTTTCCATTCGCCGGACTTGGCCCGCGGCCGGATCGTGTCCTCAACAATGGTCATCGCCTGTCCGATATAGACCGTGGTCGCAGCAAGATCGCGCAACCTTCGCGCGTAGGCAATCCTCCAAATTCGTCGCGCAGCACCTCAATCACGTTCATGAGGCCATGAGCCCGGAATCATGTCACGCGCGCGACATCTCCTGAAAACACCCCCGCACCCAGTCGATCGTCACCCGCGTTGCGGCGTCGCGCTTGAGGTGGTTTTGCACGAGCAGCCAGGCATCGCGCCGCTTCGGCAGCAGCGTGGCGCGCAGGCGGCGATCGCCGAGCAGATCCGCGCAGCTGTGCTCCGGCAACACGCCTGAAGCCTGATGGGCGCGGATCAAATTGCGGATGACGCGGACGTTGTCTGTGATGCAGCGCGCACGCGCTTTTCTGGCGCGCAGGAATTGCATCTCGGGAATGGTCCCGAGCTCATCCGGATAGGCGCACAGCATCGGCTCGCCCTCGGTTGCGACGGGCTCGAAATAATAGAGCTTGATGTCGCCGAGCTTGGAGATCGCAAAATCGCCCTTGTCCGGCTTGCGCAGACGGATGGCGAGATCGGCCTCCCAGCGCGAGAACTTGACGTTTTCGCTCGATGTCAGAAATTGCAGTGTCAGCCCGGGATTGATGCGCAGGAAGTCGCTCGCGCGCGGCGACAGCACTTCCTCGGCAACCGTGTTGGTGGTGGCGATGCGCAGGCGTCCCACCGGACCGGCCAGGCTTTCGCCGACGCGGCCGATCTCGGCGGCATGTGCCGCCATCGCCTCGACATGCGCCAGCACCGCCTCGCATTGTCGCGTTGGCTTGCGGACACCATCGGCGGCCTCGAACAGGCGCAGACCGAGCGCGCGCTCGATGCGCGACAGCCTGCGCCCGACCGTGGTCTCGTCGATGCGCAGCCGCACGCTGGCGCCCGCATAGGTGCCCTCGTCCCTGACGGCGGCGATGATGCGGAGATCATCCCAGTTCATGGGGTGAGGCTACATCGGCCGTGAGCAGCCTGCAATATCGCAGCCACCCGCTGCAATATCCCTGCATATCGGCAGGCGGTCGCGGCGCTATGCTGGCCCGGCCTTTCTTCCCCGGAGATTGCCAAACCATGACGACCGCAAAGACCCTGCTCCAGCTCGCCGGCGCTGACCTCAACCCGCCGCGCCTCGGCGAGGCCGCACTGGTGCTGATCGACATCCAGAACGAATATCTCGCGGGCCCCCTCGCCTTGCCCGACGCCAAGCCCGCGATTGTCCGGGCTGCTGCCCTGCTGGCAAGGGCGCGCGAGGCAAACGCGGCGATCATCCATATTGCCCATCGCGGCAAGGCGGGCAGCCTGTTCGATCGCGGCGCCGACCGTGGCGCCATCGTCGCCGAGCTCACGCCCCGCGCCGGTGAACTCGTGATCGAGAAGGAACTGCCCAATGCGTTTGCCGGCACCGATCTCAAAGTTCGTCTCGACGCGACCGACCGGAAGAACATCGTGCTGGCCGGCTTCATGACGCATATGTGCGTCAGCTCCACGGCGCGCGCCGCGCTGAACCTCGGCTTCCGCACGACTGTCGATGCCGACGCCTGCGCCACCCGCGACCTGCCCGACGGCCGCGGTGGTACGATGGACGCACGGACCATCCACGAGGTTGCACTGGCCGAGCTGTCCGACCGCTTCGCGATCATCGCGCGCGGCGACGCGCTGAGATAGCGGAGCAAAGCGATGCTGCAGCTCTATTTCTCGCCGATGGCCTGCTCGCTTGCGAGTCGCATCGCGCTGATGGAAGCCGGTCTGGAGGCGCGCTATCATCTGGTGCACCTCTGGACCAAGCAGGTCGTGGACGACGACAGCGATTTTCGCGGTATCTCGCCGAAGGGCGCAGTGCCGGTCCTGGTGCTGGAGAACGGCGAGCGGCTGACCGAGAGCGCGGCGGTACTGCAATACATCGCCGACATGAAACCTGAGCGTGGCCTTGCGCCGCGCCCCGGCGATCCGGATCGCTATCGCCTGCAGGAATGGCTGAGCTTCATCGGCGCCGAGATCCACAAGGCGTTCCTGTTTCCGACCTTTTGGTACAAGGACGACGCCTCGCTCGCCAAGCCGCGTGCACGAATTGCGCAGACGTTGTCCGTACCGTCAGCCCACCTCGCAGACCGCGAATTCCTCGTCGGCAACTGCTTCACCGTCGCCGACGCGCACCTCGCCTGGGCCCTGCTGCTGCTTCGTCCCGCGGGTGTCGACATCGGGCAATGGCCGCAGCTCACGGCCTATCTTGAACGGATGCAGGCGCGGCCCACGGTGCGGGAGGCGATTGCGACCGAAATGGCGCTGCGCAAGACCATGCCGGCAAATGTGGCGTGACGTTAGGCCGCGCGATCATCGCACGGCCTGGCGTGCGACGCCCGCTCACACGCCCGTCTGACTGATGAATTTTGTGTTGAAGTAGCCCTCCATCGCCTCGGTGCCGCCTTCCGAGCCGTAGCCGGAATCCTTGATGCCGCCGAACGGCACTTCGGGCAGCGCGAGACCAAAGCTGTTGATCGACATCATGCCGGCCTCGACCGCCGCGCCGATCGCAGCCGCCGTCTTGGCCGAGCTGGTGAAGGCGTAGGAGGCAAGGCCAAAGGGCAGCCGGTTGGCTTCCTCGACGACGTCGTCGAACGACGAGAAGCGCGAGATCAGAGCGAGCGGGCCAAACGGCTCCTCGTTCATGGCGCGCGCATCCTTCGGCACGTCGCTCACCACGGTCGGCTCGAAGAAGTGCCCCTTGTTACCGACACGGTGGCCGCCTGTCTCGAGCTTCGCACCCTTGCCGACGGCATCCTGCACCATGCCCTCGATCGCGGTGACACGCCGCGGGTTGGCGAGCGAGCCCATTTTGGACTCGGGATCGAGGCCATTGCCGACCTTGAACGTCTTGGCGCTGTCGACGAATTTATCGACGAATTCGCGGAACACGTCGTCCTGCACCAGCATCCGGGTCGGCGAGATGCAAACCTGGCCGGCGTTGCGATATTTTGCGGCAGCGAGGATCTTCGCGGCCGAAGCCACGTCGGCATCCCCAAAGATGATCGCCGGCGCATGGCCGCCGAGTTCCATAGTGGCGCGCTTCATGTGCAGGCCCGCGAGTGCATTCAGCTGCTTGCCGACATGGGTCGAGCCCGTGAACGAAATCTTGCGGATCACCGGATGCGGGATCAGATATTCGGATATCTCTGACGGCACACCGTAAACCAGGTTGATGACGCCATCGGGCACGCCCGCATCCGCAAAGGCCCGGATCAACTGCGCGGGCGAGGCCGGCGTCTCCTCCGGCGCCTTGACGATGATCGAGCAGCCGGCGCCGAGCGCGGCGGACAATTTGCGCACGACCTGATTGATCGGGAAATTCCAGGGCGTGAACGCGGCGACCGGGCCGACCGGCTCCTTCATCGCGATCTGGTAGATGCCGGGACCGCGCGCAGGGATCAGCCGGCCATAGGCGCGCTTGGCTTCCTCCGCGAACCACTCGATCACGTCTGCCGCCGCCATCGCCTCCATCTTCGCTTCGCCAAGCGTCTTGCCCTGCTCCATCGTCAGCAGGGGCGCAATCTCGTCATTGCGCTCACGCATGATCGCGGCGGCCTTGCGCATGATCCGGCAGCGCTCGAACGGCGCGACGTTGCGCCAAATCTTGAAGCCGGCGCTCGCTGCAGCCAGCGCTTCGTCGAGATCCGACCTGCCCGCGTGGGCGACGGTGCCAATCACCTCCTCGGTCGCGGGATTACGGACGTCGATGACTTCGCCCGAATGGGCCGGTCGCCACTTGCCGCCGATGAAGAGCTGGGTATTCGAATAAGTCAACGGAGTCTCCCTTTACGTCGAGCTGCGACAGATGGCGTCTGCAGCCCTGGTCATTTCAGGTCCGAGATAGGCGCGGAAGCGGGGCTCGGCAGTGAGGCTGCCGAAGTCCGCCATCCGCGTCACGCCACCGCCCGCCACGAATAAGAATTGCCCTGCGATCTCGGCGAGGATGTCGAGGTGCCAACTCGCTGTCGGATGCATGCAGAGGATAACCAGCCTGCCCTCGTCGCGCAGCTTGCGGAAGAAATCGAGCATGAAGCCGATATAGCCGTCCTGCAGATTGAACTGTGGTTCGTCGAACAGATGCACCAAAGGTGTTCTGGTCGGCGACGGCGCCAGCAAGGCTGACGGAACGCGCTTGCGGAAGCGGCGGACCTGATAGGACTGGTGATAGTGGATCGCGAGCCGGTCGCGCTCGCGATATTTGACCTCATGAATGTCCATGCCGGCGACAAGCACCCGCCCCGAGGTCGGCGCGTTGGAGCCGGTCATCATCTCGAACAGCGTTGTCTTGCCGGCGCCGTTCGGCCCGACGACGCCGACGATGCCGGGCTCGTCCAGCGACAGATTTGCCTGGAGCGTAAAGGTCGGACGGCGGACGATGCGGCCCCGCGTATAGACCTTGCAGATATCGTCGAGAACGAGCAGCGGTGCGCCCACTTAGTGTACTCCCAGCAAACGCTGACGAAGGTCGCGATCGGCGCGCAATGTAGCGGCGTCCCCTGCCCACACGATCCGGCCGCGATCGATCACCGCGGCATGGTCAGCGACCGACAGCGCGATCTCGGCATTCTGCTCCACGACCAGCGAGGCGATACCCTCGTCCTTCATGCGCAGGATCGTAGCGAGCACGTCGCCGACGATCTTTGGCGCAAGCCCCTGGCTCGGCTCGTCGAACAGCACCAGTCCCGGCGAGCCGACCAACGCGCGCGCGATCGCAACCATCTGCATCTCCCCGCCCGACAGGTTTTCGCAGTCGCGCTCCATCAGATATTCGAGCGGCGAGAAGATTGCAGCGGCCTCCTTGACGGACCAGTTGCGAAATCGCGTCCGCTTCTGCGCGATCGACAGATTGCGTGCGACCGACAAGGTCGGGCACAGCCGCCTATCGTCGGGCACCCAGCCGATGCCGGCGCGCGCGATCTCGTGGGTCGGGTTGCGCGTCACGTCATGCCCGTCAAAACGAACGGCACCGCGGCGCGGACGCGTCAGCCCGAGGATCGATCGCAGCATCGTGGTCTTGCCGGCGCCATTGGGCCCGAGCAGCGCAAACACCTTGGCGTGCTCGATGGCGAGCGAGGCGCCGAACAGCGCCTGGGTTTCGCCGTAGAAGGTGTCCACCCCGTCCACTTCGAGAATCATGCGAATTTCCCGAGATTCGAGCGGCGCACCCATTCGTTCTGCTGGAGCTCATGCGGCGTGCCGCGGGCCACCACCTGACCCCAATGGATGACCGAGATGCGGTCCGCCAGTGAAAACAGGAATTCCATATCGTGCTCGATGGCGACGATGGTCAGCTTGCCCTTCAAGCGCGCGACCAGCGTGGCGAGGCGCTGCACGCCGTCGGAGCCGAGGCCGGACGTCGGCTCGTCCAGGCACAACACGCGCGGCGCCTGCGCCAGCGCGACCGCGATCTCCAGCGCGCGGCGGTCGCCATAGGAGAGATCCTTGGCGCGGACATCGCCCTTGTCGGCAAGCCCGACCGCGGCAAGCGCTTCGGAGGCGTGCTCGGCGAACCTGCCGTCCCCGGCTGCGGCACGGGCGATATCGAGGCCGCGGGCGCGAAACTCGGGCAAACCCATCATGACATTGTCGCGCGCGGAGAACTCGTCGAACAGCGTCATGATCTGGAACGAGCGGGCAATGCCCTTGGCCGCGATGCGATGGGCGCTCAAGCCCGTGATATCCTCGCCGCCGAGCCGTATTTTGCCGCGGCTTGGTTTCACCCTGCCGGTGAGGACATTGAAGAAAGTGGTCTTGCCGGCGCCATTCGGACCCATCACGCCGTGAAACTCGCCATCGGCCACCGCGAGATCGACGCTCTCCAGCACGACGCGATCGCCGAAGCGGACATGGACGCCTGCGGCCTCCAACATGCTCATTGCCCGCCTCCGACCAACAGACGCATCGCGGACGTACCGCGCCGCCGCAGCGCGTGGAGCGAATGCTGCTGCACAACGGCCGAGAGCGCGCCAGCGATGCCTTCCGGGCGAAACAGCACGATCGCAATGAAGAGCAGGCCGAAATACAGCATCCAGGCATTGGTCAGCGCGCCGATCACGTCGCGCGCGGTGAGGAAGAGAAACACACCGATCACCGGGCCCCAGAAGCTGACCAGGCCGCCGCCGACCAGCGTCATCATCACGACATAGCCGGATTGATGCAGGCTCATCACGTCGGGGAATGCAGCGAGTTGCGCCATCGCGAACAGTCCGCCGGCAAAGCCGGACACGGCGGCCGACAATGCGAACACCGATGCCTTGTAGAGCCACACGTTGTATCCGAGATGGGCGGCGCGAACCTCGCTCTGCCTGATCGCAGCAACCACGCGGCCATAGGGCGAGTGCACCAGCCGCCACAAGACGGCGGTTCCGACCGCGAAGACCGCGAGCACGAAATAGTAGAACGCGAAATTGTCGGTGAGATCGAACGACACCAGCCCGAAATCGGCCGGCAGCCGCTTGATCTTGAGAAGCCCGTCTTCGCCACCGGTGATCCGATGCGACTTGATCGCCAGCGTCCAGAAGATCTGGCCGAAGGCGATCGTCATGAAAGCATAGTAGATGCCGCGCCGGTGGGAGATGAACAGCGCCACCAGCGCGCCGGCCAGCGCCGCGACCACGGCCGCTGCGAACAGGCAGATCCAGAGATTGGCGACGATGTCGAACTGGCAGAGCCCGAACGCATAGGCGCCGATGCCGAAATAGGCGCCGTGTCCGAATGACGGGAGTCCGGCCGTACCCAGCACCAGATTGAACGCGAGCGCATAGAGCGACCAGATCAGGATCTCGATCCCCAGATAAGGATAGAGCCCGATCCGCGTGATCCAGAGCGGCACCGTTGCAAGCACGAGCCAGAGCACCAGCATCGTCGGCGTAACGAGGCGCGCGGCGTCGGATGACAATTTTGATCCCACAATCATTCCCTAGGCCTCGAGCACGCTTTTCTTACCCCACAGGCCACGCGCACGGAACGTCACGACGGCAACCAGCAGGATGTACATCGACAACAGCGACCATTCGGACGCGTAGGCGCCGGCAAGACCGACACACAGTCCGACCAGAAGACCCGCCACGACCGCGCCCCAAAAGCTGCCGACGCCGCCTAACACGATCACGAGGAACGCAGGGATAACGGCATCGACACCCATATGCGGGCGAATGCCCCAGATCGGCGCGACGATGATGCCGGCGATCGCGGCCAGTATCGTGCCGAACACGAAGACCAGCAGCCGCAATCGCGACAAGTTGATGCCGAGTGCGCGGACGATCTCGCTGTCATGGGCACCGGCCTTGACCGTCGCGCCGAACGAGGTTTTTTCGATCAGCAACCAGACCAGGCCAATGATCCCGGCCGCGATACCCGCCGCATAGAAGCGATATGTCGACCAGATCAGATCGCCGAACAGAAAACCGCCATTGATGGCGGACGGTACCTGCAGCACGTAGTCGCGGGTGCCCCAGACCAGGCGGATCAGTTCCTCGATCACCATCGCGGCGCCGAAGGTCAGAAGAAGTCCGTACAGCGGATCCTTGCCGTAGGTACGCCGCATGCAGAGCTCGATCAGCATGCCGACCAGGCTCACGATCATTGGCGCGATGATTAGCGTCGCGGCATAACGCCAGCCAAGCGGCAGCGCGAGCCAGACCTTGGCGAGATCAGCCGGCAATGGCGGGCGCGGTCCGGTCAGTTGCATGGCGACATAGGCCCCGAGTGCGAACAGGGAGCCATGCGCAAGATTGATCTGCTCCATCAGCCCGACAATGAGCATGAATCCGAGTGCGATGAGCGCGAACAGCAGGCCGAGCGTCAGGCCGTTCAGGAGATGCGGAAGAAGGTCGAACAAGATCCTGGTCTCACAGCTGGTATTGGCTCACGCCCGGGACGGCGATGGCCGAGGGGGCGCAGCGCACGAGATTGCGCGCCGCGCGTTCTGCGGTGTGACGTACCGTCTCTAGGAGTCGACGGTCGGCACCTGCTCGTAGGGCGTGAGCTTGCACTTGCCGGGTGCGGCGTCATCAGCGGCTGATTTCGGCTCCGTCCAGCTGATGATCTCGAACAGATCAGTATTGTCGGCCGGCTTGGCGTTGCGCCGCGCCAGATAGATCGTCTGCTGCATCTGGTGCGTCATCGGGTCCATATAGGCATCGAAATGCTGCATGCGATCGGTCGCCGAGACCTTCAGGTTCTCGAGCTCCTTGATGATCTTGACGTTGTTGGTCGACCCTGCCCGCTCGATCGCTCGGAGCAGTTCGCGCGTCGACATGTAGCCATTGTAGGAGACGTTGCCCGGCACCGGGATCGGGCCATCCTTGTTCGCGGCCTGCCACTTCTTCACGAACTCGGCGACCCCAGGCAATTGCAGCTTGTGATACCAGGTCGTGCCGAACACGCCGAACAGGCTGTCGGGCGAGCCCCAGACGTCGGGCCAGTCCTGCTGGTTGTTGATCCAGGCGGGCCTTCCGTCGAGCTTGAGCTGCGCCACCTGCTCGCGCAGCGCCTTGATGTCGTCGCCACCGATCGCAGTCGCCACCACATCGGGTTTGGCCTGCTGGATCTTGAGGAGATAGGCGGTGAAGTCGCGCGTATTCTGCGGCACCAGCAGATTATCGACGATCTTGCCACCGGCAGCCTCGACCTGCGCCTTGGTCGCGGCAGAGGTCGTGTGGCCCCAGACGTAATCGTTGGTCAGCAGCATCCAGTTCTTGCCGATGGAATCGACCGAGTTCTTGACCGACGCCTTGGAGAAATTGGTGCCGTTGCCGTCCCACACGAATTTCACGCGTGAGCAATTTTCCCCGGCTTCGCTCGGCGCGGAGGAATTGGTGTTCATGTAGATCACGCCGTATTTGCTGGCGACCTGCGTGATCGCATTGGCGACGCCGGAATGCAGCGCGCCGATCAGGATGGTGCAGTCCTCGCGGGTGATGAAGCGTTCTGCGACGCGGCTGCCGGTGGCCGGCGTCGTCTCGGTATCCGCGGTGATGAAAATGACCTGGCGCCCGAGCACTCCGCCTTTGGCGTTGACTTCGTCGATGGCCATCCTGATGCCGCGGAAATCATCCTGGCCGCTGTTGCCTTATTGACCGCTGGCATCGCAGGTCAAGCCGAGCTTGATCGGCTTTGCTCCCTGCGCCCACGCATGATTCTCTTTCCACGGCCCAAAGAAACTGGCGGTGCCGCCGATGACGCTAGCCATCAAGCTGCCCTTCAGAACGCTTCGCCGTGAGATCTGACGCCCTCTCATCGTTTCCTCCCGTTTTCGAAGTCTTTTGCTTTTTTGTGCAGTTAGAATATTCGTTCCATTTATTATGTAAAGTGGAATATTTGATCCAAACGGTGAAATGCCGTTAAAGAGGCGACCGATCCGGAGACCCGACTCGATGAACAAGGCACAGGGCGCGATGAGCTACGACGAGTTGCGCGGCACCATTGCGCAGCGGCACCGCGCGCTATCCGGCCGGCTGCAGCAGATCGCGGAGTTCGTGCTCGATCACCCGACCGATGTCGCGCTTGGCACGGTGGCGGAAGTGGCGCAGCGCTCAGGCGTGCCGCCGTCAGCGATCGTCCGCTTCGCCCATGCGCTTGGCTTCGGCGGCTTCACCGAGATGCAGCAAGTGTTCCGCTCCCGCCTCGTCGCCGGCGTTCCGCCGAGCTACAAGGCGCGGCTCGCCCGCATGAAGAACGAGGAGAAATCGGTGCTCGGCCGCCAGCCGACTGCGGTGCTGTCGCGCTTCGTCTCGGAGGCGCAATCATCTCTCGTCGCGCTGAGCCAGTCCGTTCATGCGCGTGAGCTCAATGCCGCGACCGCGATCCTTGCGAAGGCGCGCGACATCTATCTGCTCGGCCTCGGCGGCTCGTTTCCGGTTGCGACCCACCTCGCCTACGTGCTGCGCAAGCTCGGACGGCGCGTGGTCCTGCTCGACGGCACGGGCGGCAGCATCCACGAGCAGTCGCACGCCGCAACCATGGAGGATGCGCTGGTGGCGATCAGCTTCCGCAATTACTATCCGGATACGGCGCGGCTGTTCCCCGAACTCGTCGCACGCGGCGTGCCCACGATCTCCATCACCGACAGCCTGTTGAGCCCGATCGCTGAAGGCGCGAGCGTCGTGTTCGAGATCCAGGACATGCCGGAGCCGGCGTTGCGCACGCTGGTCGCACCGATGTGCCTGGTGCAGGCGATGGCAATCGGGCTCGATCTCGCCGCGGACTGATATTTCAAAACAGGAGAAGATCATGACATCGCATGACACCACCAAGATTCTGGCCGGCAAGGTTGCGCTGGTTACAGGCGCGGGGCGCGGGCTCGGCCGGGCGTTTGCGGAGAAGCTTGCCGCGCTCGGCGCTGACGTCGCCATCCACGGCATGCGCGAGAACGGGCCGGCGGAGTATGGCGAAGGCACCACGCTGACCGCAGTGGCCGCAGAGATCGGCCGGCAATTCGGTGTCCGCAGCCAGCGCGTGCTCGGCGATCTCACCAGGGGCGAGGACATCGCGCGTGTGATTGCCGAAACGGAAGCGGCGCTCGGCGGAATCGACATTCTCGTGCACAATGCCGGCGGCGATATTGCAGCCGCCGGCGGCAAGCCCGATCCGAACGACGCGGTAAACATCAAGGAAGCCGACGTGCGCGCGGTGCTGGAGCGCAATCTGCTCTCGACCATCCTGACCTGCCAGGCCGTCGCCAAGGGCATGATGGCGCGGCGCAGCGGCCGCATCGTCACGCTCGGCTCGGTCGCCGCCTTCAAGGGGCGCACCCAGGGTTCGATCTATGCGGTGTCGAAGGCCGGCGTCACACACTACACGCGCTGCCTGGCCGACCAGCTCCGTGAATACGATATCGCCGTCAATTGCATCGCGCCTGGCGATACCCGCACCGGCCGCTTCCTCGGCACGCGTGTGGTGGATCAGGCCCGGATGGTCGAAAGCGGCACGCTCGACCGCATCGCGACCGTCGACGAGGTCGCGCGCGTCGTGGAGTTCTTCGCAGGTCCCATGGGCGCCTTCGTCTCCGGCCAGGTGCTGCGGATCGACGGCGGCGGACAGTGCTGGCCGGGCTGAAGGGCAATCGCAAAACGGAAAAAGAAAAGGGCCGCTCGAAGCGGCCCTTTTGTATTGTCCGGAATTGGCTGCGTTCAGTCGACCCGCGCCAGTACCGCGAGCTTGCGGATGCCCTTGTTGCGATAAGCGTCGAGGAACGCGTAATAGTCCTTGAACGACACGCAGCCGTTGGAATCGCCGTTCGGCCCGAGCATGAAGGTGTGCGCGAGCAGGCCGTCGCGGCCGTAGATCGCGTTCTCTCCGCCGATCGGCGTCAGGCGCAGCGCGGGCACGCCGTGAAACAGCGCTTCGCGCGGCTTCAGATTGTAGATGTGCGGCGGGGTCACACCGCGCATCCGAACGCGCTGCGAGCGCGGATCGTCGAGATTGGAGCCGAGGCCGGAATGCGCCTCGAGCTTGGTGCCATCGGGCAGATAGACCGTCTTGGCGGTGATGTCGTAGACCGCGGTGTCGCGCTCATAGGGCGGCGCGCCGCCGAACATCGGGTTCTGCTCCTTCGGCGCGATCGCAGAAGTCACGCTGGCATCGGCCGAAGCATAGGCGAGCAAGCCGCCAGACGGCTCACGCTTGCCCCAGAGTTTTTCCACCATCGACTGGCGCGGACCGGTGATCGACATCACCGCGGCCTTGGCGCGATCGGCAAAGGACTTGGGCTTGGCTTCATGCGCCGGCACGATCTGGGCCGGATCGGCAGATGCGAGTTGCACCGGAGCTTCCGCGCGCTTGGTCTTCGCAGCGTCCGCGATCTTCTCGACGGCCTTGACCGGGCTCTTCAGCACTTCCGCGACCTTGGCAACGACGGTCGGCTTCGGCGCTTCCTTGACTTCGGCGACCCTGGTCGCAGGCTCGGCGGCTGCCGCATTCGACTCGACGCCCTGCGTCGCTGCCGCGGCAAAGCGCTCGTTGAACATCTCGCGTGAAATCGGTGCAGCCACCTGAAGCCGGTCGGGCAGCAGCGCAAAGGTTTCCCGGATGGCCGCACCCGCCTCGCGCAGCGCGACCTTGGGCGCGCGCTTGACCACGGGCTCGTCGTAGCCGGAGCCGCCGACGGTCGGATAGACGCTGGCGGCGAAGATGTTGTTGTAGACGGTCCAGCCGGCAAGCAGGACGCAGCCGGCCACGGCCGCGCCGAGCACGTTTTGGGTGGTCATTTTCCGGGAAGACTTCCGAGAATTTCTTGGCTTCCGTGCCGCGTAACTCTGCGCAGCGATACTCGTACTCATTCGCCTTGCGTCCAGGACGGTGTCACTCAGTCCCCCTTCGAAGTGCCGCTGGTCACGTTCCGGAACCAGCATCTCGCAGAGGGTCGGAGCGTCATTAAGGCGACTTTTAGTTAAATGCGGATTAAGTTCGGGCGGTTGTAGGGCAGGTCGTTAACGCTGTGCCATTTTGAGAAAAAAGCCCGCAGAACTACGGACTTAGACGACACTGTTAACCATAATTCTCGGCCGGTTCGGCACGCTCGGCGGACGTCTCCGGCCGCCCTTCTAAACGCACCAACCAAGTCGTTTTCGTGGTCATCAATACCCCGGACAATAACGGTGAAACGTCGCGCGAGGCTGATACGTCCGGGCTCCGCGTTCGCGTCCCAGCGAGCAGCGCTTGCGCGCACTCCGCTGCCAATGGGGAGAGATCCAGGTCGCCCTGACTGAAAGTTGATCGCGCCTGTCTGGAAATGACCGCGGTGCGAAAATAGCTACGCCCTCGGCACTTTTCAGCAGCCTCTACGCGTGATACGGTACCGTATCAACATCGCCTTGAACTGTGCCGAGCACGCAAAACGGAGGCTGGCATGAGTAGGTTTTCGCGCGTCGGGTATTGTGCCCTGACGTGGTCATTTGTGTTGATCGGGTCTGCGACAGCGCAGCCAGCCGCGAGCGCGGGCTGCACCGCATCGCCATCCGCCGCCGGTACGCAAACCTGGCGCTGCGACAACGGCATCACGATCGTTGCAGAAAACGGCGCCAGATTTGAACTGAAAGACGCCAACCGCGACGGACATATAGACTCCGTGGAGTTGAGCAGCAAAGCGCTGCTGGTCGAGGTGCCCAAGAAGCCCGGCGGCAATCCCTTCAAGGTGCTGACACCACAGGCGATCGCCGCGGTGCGCGGCACCAAATGGGCAGTCGATGTCGGCGAGGCGAAGACGTCCGTGTTCGTCGCCAACGGCCGCGTCGGGGTGACCCGCAGGGCGGCACGCGGGCGCGGCGTGGTGCTCGGACCCGGCGAAGGTGTCGATGTGGAAGGGAACGGTCCGCTGACCGTCAAGACATGGGGCCAGCCCCGCGTCGACGCGCTAATGGCAAGGCTTGGCCAGTAAGACTTGCCGATACGACTTGGCGAGTAAATTAGGTCGTCACGATCTGCCGAGGCAGGCCCCGACACCAAAAAGAAGATTGCGTACGACGGAATGAAAAGACGCGTTCAAATTCTGGTGGCACTTGCCCTCACCGCGCTGTGGGGCGCGGGCATCTATGCGGGCCACGCCAGCGGGCATCTGCGCTTTCTCGATCGCCTCGAGGCCACGCTGACGGATTGGCGAACGGAGGTCCGCGGTGTGCAGCGTCCTCCCGATCTCGTCACCATCGTTGCGATCGACGATACCGTGGTGAAGCGCGGCGGTACCTATCCGCTGCCGCGGGCCGATCTTGCGCGCGTCATCGACACCATCGTGCAGTTCAAGCCGAAGGTCGTTGCGATCGACCTGCTGCTGGTCGACCGCAGCGCCGCGATCGGCGACGCCACGCTGGCGCACACGCTCGCCACCGGTCCCATGGTGCTCGCGGCCGCGGCGATCTTCCCGAGCGCGAGCGAGACCGTGACGCCCAACAGTGTCGGGCCGCTCGCCGCCCTGCCCCAGGCCGAGCGCTTCCTGCTGCCATTGCCTGCTTTCGCCGATCACGCCGACGTCGGAATCGTCAACGTCGCGACCGGGCAATCCGGCTCGCCGCTCTCGGTGCCGATGCTGTTCCGGACAGACGACAAGATTGAATTGTCGTTTTGCCTCCGGGTCGCAAGCCGCGCACTCGACAAGCCGCTGACGATCGCACCCGATCATCTCATGCTCGGGGATCGCGCGGTGCCGACCGACACCGATTTTTCGCTGCCCATCACCTATTACGGCCCGCGCCGCACCATCCGCACCGTGAGCGCGCAGAGCATTTTCGACGGCACGCTCGACCGCAAGGCGATCGAGAACCGGATCGTGGTGATCGGCGCTGCCGTGGCCGGCGGCGGCGACTTCTACCCGACACCGTTCGATTCCCTGATGCCGGGCGTCGAGGTGGTCTCGACCGCGATCACACATCTCCTCGCCGGTGACAGCATCGTGCGCGACCGCAAGGTTCATATCGCCGACGGGCTGGTCGCGATCCTGCTGCCCATGCTGCTGGTCGGCCTGCTTGCCTGGCGGCGGAGCGCACTTGGCTTCGTTGCGGCCGCCACCGCGATGGTCGCCTGGGCCGGAGTCAACCTGTTGGCATTCACGCACGGCGTCTGGCTCGATGCCGCGACCACGCTCGCGGCTGCGGTGCCGCCGGTTGCGGTCTTCATCGGCGTGCAGATTTGGGCGGGAAGCCGCC
Source organism: Bradyrhizobium manausense (assembly GCF_018131105.1). NCBI lineage: Bacteria > Pseudomonadati > Pseudomonadota > Alphaproteobacteria > Hyphomicrobiales > Nitrobacteraceae > Bradyrhizobium > Bradyrhizobium manausense. The sequence goes on from NZ_JAFCJI010000003.1 coordinate 166,397, forward strand.
GCACGCAATATCTTGCCGCCAAGAGCCGGTCGCTGGCGCAATTGCAGGCGCCGGCGGTGCAGGATTGGCTGGCGCGCGATCCGAACTTTTTGGCCAAGCCGGTCCGGCAAGATGCGGCGATCGTCTTCATCGATCTCTCGGATTTCACGGGACTGAGCCAGCAGCTCGATCCGGACGAACTCCAGGACATTCTAAGGGCATTCCACGCGCTGATCGACAGGACCGCGATCGATTGCGGCGGCATGATCACGAGCTTCCTCGGCGACGGCGCCATGATCCTGTTCGGCCTGCCGAGCGCGATGCCTGACGACGCGGCACGTGCGCTAAAATGTGCGATCGACCTGCATCGCGGTGTCGAGCGCTGGATCGCGTCACTGCGGCCTGCGATCGGCGGCCGGCTCGGCTTCAAGATCGGCGCGCATTTCGGTCCGATCGTCGCCTCCCGCCTCGGTGAGAGTCATCAGCACATCACGGCCAACGGCGATACCGTCAATCTCGCGAGCCGATTGATGGAGGTCGCAGCGCAGAACAATGCACGGCTCGCACTGACGGACACGCTGCTCGACGCCGCAGACTTCCACGGCGCGCCCGATGGCGTGCTGACAGGCCCTCTCCTCACCCCGGTTCGCGGCCGCTCCGGCGTCGTGACCGTCTGGTTCTGGCGCGATCAGGACAGGCCGGGCCAGGACGCAATCAAGGCCGAGATGATCGACTGAGGACGCTCAAGCGCCTTGCACCTCAGCACGCCACCGAGCAGATCGCGCGACATCAGCTCGCCAAGCCGCGGCCCGGTTCAGGGCTGGAGTTCAGGCGGCGGCGAGCGGTCCAGCACATCGCCCTTGGCGCCCTCAAGCAGATCGATGTCGTAGGTCTCAACCACGAGCGGCCCGCGCTTGCGCTGCAATTCGCCGACGCGCGTCACCTGCGCGAAGAGATTGTTCAGGAATGGATGCCCGTTTCCACGCAGCTCGTCGACATAGAGCAGCTTGCCGGCGAGCAGTTTCGGATCGGGCTCGGGCATGTTGACCCAGCGGATGCGCTGGTTCTGCTGCACCACGCAGGTGCCGCGCGGCAGATAGAAGGCGAGCCAGCCCGTGGTGCCGTAGTCGGGCGTGAGCACACAGGTCGCACCGTTGCGCACGCGTGCCGCTTCGATGCCGGCGGCGAGCTCGCGCCAGCCGACGCCGACGCTGCGCACGGTCGCATCGCGGCGATAGCCTGATAGCCAGCCCGTGTTGGCCTGCAGGATCAGCGCGGCAAACATCGCGATGCCGGTCGGCGCGGCCCAGCGCAGACAAAAATCCACCAGTCGACGCGCACGCGGCTTCCACTGCACGAGGTTGGCCGCGGCCGCGGCGGCGACGACGAAGGGTGGATAAACCGGCGCGAACCAGTTGGCCTCGACGCGGGCGTGTAGCGAATGCCAGATGAAATAGGCGACGATCGTCCAGAACATCGTCTCGATCAGCACGCGCGAGGCCATCGTGCCCGCCCTGCGCCAGGTCAGCGCGTGCAGGCCCATCGCACCGAGAATGAAGACCAGCGGCGTTGCGAACGCGATCTGGGTCGGGACCAGCTCGGCGATGAAGGCCGGGCGAAAGTCCTCGATCCTGGCGCGGCCGAGCTGCTTTGCGAACGAGACCCAGTGATGATCGGCATTCCAGAGGATCACCGGCGAGAACAGCGCCAGCGCGACGAGACCGCCGAGATAGGGCCAGGGCGAGAGGAACCAGCGCCGCAGCTTCGGCACTGCCGCGAGCCAGATCAGGATCGCGGCGCCAAAGAACATCGCGGTGTACTTTGACAGCAGCGCCGCGCCGACGGCGGCGCCGACCGCAAGCCACCAGGCGCCGCGGCCGGTCTCCAGCACCTTTGCGAGGAAGAACAGCACGAAGCTGGAGGCGACCAGCAGCGGCGCATCCGGCGTCACGATCAGCGTGCCGACCGAGACCATCATGGTCACGTTGAGCAGAATCGCACTCGTCGCGGCGACCCGCGCACCGCCAAACAGGATCGCGGCGGAGCGATAGATCGCATAGCTCATCGGCAGCGCGAGCAGGATCGAGACCAGGCGGACGCCGAGCTCGGTATCCCCGGCGATCATCGTGCCGGCGCGGATCACATAGGCGACCATCGGCGGGTGGTCGTAATAGCCGCCCGCCAGATTCTTCGACCACATCCAGTAATAGGCTTCGTCGAAGGTGATCGGCGTGAAGGCGGCCGCGACCAGCCGCAACACGATCAGCGCAAGGATCACCAGCGCCGTATTGCGGACGATCCGCGCGTCAGCTCCGCCCATACCTGAATCCTTGGCGCGCTATTTCTTGCGCCAGACGAACAGTCCGGACATCGCGTAATTCCACACCACGCCCATCAGCGCGCCGGCCATGCCGGCCAGCCACCAAATCGGCTCCTGGTCGTAGACCGAGAAGGCGACGCCGACATTGGCGAGCAGCCCGACGCTGCACACGATGTAGAACATGATCAGGCCACGCAGGACCCCGAACCCCCTCAGACGCTGGTCGCGATAGGTGAGGAAGTTGTTCATGACGAAGTTGGTGGTCATGGCGACGATGGCGCCGCCAGCCTGCGCCTCGGCGAACGGCACCTTGATCAGCTCAAGCGCGATGAACAGCGTGGTGAGATGCACCACGAGGCCGATGCCGCCCACCATCGCGAACAGGATGAAGCGCAGCGAGACGACGTCGTTGGTCAGCTTCGCCAGCACGAGGCCGAGGAAGTCGAGCGCGACCATGGAGTCGAGCTTGCTCTCGCCGTGCTGGCGGGCACCGAACGTGTAGGGAATCTCGACCGCGCGCAAATTGCCCTGCGCGGTGGCGACCAGATCGAGCAGGATCTTGAAACCGTGCACCGACAGTTTTGGCGCCAATTGCTCGAAGCGGTCGCGGCGGACCATGAAGAAGCCGCTCATGGGATCGGCGATCTCGACCCGGAGCATCTTCCTGGCGACCTCGGTTGCCAGCGCACTGGCGCCGGCGCGCTGCTTGTTGAAGCCTTCGGTCTTGTAGCCCTCGATGTAGCGGCTGCCGACGACGAGGTCGGCCTGGTCGCTTGCGAGCAGCAGCAGCATCTTCGGCAGCTGGGTCTCGTCATGCTGGAGGTCGGCGTCGATCACGGCGGCATAGGGCGCGCTCGAGGCCAGGATGCCCTCGATGCAGGCGCCCGACAGGCCGCGGCGGCCGATGCGGCGGATGCAGCGCACGCGGCTGTCCTTCAGGGCCAGCTCGCGCACGACGTCCCAGGTGCCATCGGGGGAATTGTCGTCGACGAACACGACTTCCCAGGCGACGTTGACGAGCGTCGCTTCCAGCCTCCGGTACAGCACGGTGACATTGTCGCGCTCGTTGAAGGTCGGGACGATGACCGACAGTTCCGGCCCCTCTTGAGCCTGACTGTGGGCGTCCGGTCTGATCGCTTCATTCATGACGCAGCGTATATCCGCCGCGTCCTGCGATGCCAAGCCGGGGTTTTCTCAGGGAAGCAGGCCAAAAGGGGCCCTAAAATGCCAACGACCCCGGAACGGCAGACCGCGCGTACATCCGGCGCGAGCCCAAGCAATTCCAAGGTCGTCCCAGCGCCGGAGCTTTTGGCTCAACGTCGCCGTTAAAAACTAGATAGGAACGCGAGATCGGCTTCGCAAGAGGGCGAAAGCACCCATTTTCAGGGCTTACTGGTTCGGGACTTCCCGGATCACCGGACCCCGCGGCGCCGGCGCCGCAGGGGCGGCGGGCGCCGTGGCGGCGGGAGCCGGCTCGACCTTCGGCTTGGGGGGCTTGCCGTACTGCCCGATCGGTCCGTAGGCGACGGCGACCGCAAGCACGGTCGCCGCGACGATCACGCCACAAATGCCCCCCACCGACTCAGACGCCATGCCAGCCCGCCCCTGTTCCAGATCCCAGTCATACCACGGATGAACACGGGGCCGGAAGGGCTGCCGGACCGCATCGGTGAAGGCCGCTATTTCTGCGGCGGCCTGTGCTTGACGAAGGCGGTCACGATATCCTTTTGCGCCGACTCCACCGCCCTGTTCGCGGTCGCCAGATGAGCGCCGGAATCGATGTTCGGGTATTGCGCGGTGAGATAATCGAGCAGCGCCACCCGGTAATATTGCCGCTCCGACGGGCAAGCACCGGCGACCGAACGACCAAAAGCCTGCTCCGAAAGGCCCTGATTGCTGTCGCGCGAATATTCCCGCGCCAGGCAGTGCCAGTAATCATCGCGGCCCTGCATGGCGAGCTTCTGCGCACCCTTGGTGTCGTCGTCATCCGCCATCGCAGAACAGGTCATGGCAGCAGATGTCATCATGACGAGCGCAGCTCCCAGCATCAGCATCCGCATCTTGTTCTCCTTTTTGCGCAGATCGGGCGGAAGCTTAGACGGGAAGCGACAACTGGCCAATCACTTCTGGTTTGAATAGGATGCAGCCCTTCCCTCCCCGTCGATGCGAGATTCCCGTGGCCAAAGCAAAAACCGCGACCAAAAAATCCGGCAACATCTATATCGGCATCGGCGGCTGGACCTTCGAGCCCTGGCGCGGCGTGTTCTATCCGGAGAAGCTGACGCAGGCAAAGGAGCTGTCCTACGCGGCCTCGAAGCTGACGTCGATCGAGATCAACGGCACCTACTACGGCTCGCAGAAGCCGGAGAGCTTTCGCAAATGGGCGAGCGAAGTGCCCGAGGGTTTTGTATTTTCGGTAAAAGGGCCGCGCTTTGCCACCAATCGGCGCGTGCTCGCCGAGGCCGGCGATTCCGTCAAGCGCTTCTATGATTCCGGCGTGCTGGAACTCGGCGACCATCTCGGACCCGTGCTGTGGCAGTTCGCGCCGACCAAGAAATTCGACGGCGCCGATTTCGGCAAGTTCCTGGAGCTGCTGCCGCGCAAGCTCGAAGGCCGCGCGCTGCGTCATGTCGTGGAGGTACGCCACGACAGCTTCTGCGCACCTGATTTCATCGCACTGGTTCGCGAATTCGAGACGCCGGTCGTGTTCGCCGAACACGGCAAATATCCCGCGATCGCCGACGTCGCCGGCGACTTCGTCTATGCCCGGCTTCAAAAGGGCAATGACGAGATCAAGACCTGCTATCCGCCGAAGCAGCTCGACGCCTGGGCCGGGCGTTTCCAGGCCTGGGCCGAGGGAAGCGAACCCGACGATCTGCCGAAGGTCGACAAGGCGAAGCCGAAGAAGGAACCGCGCGACGTGTTCGCCTATGTCATCCACGAGGGCAAGGTGCGCGCACCGCATGGCGCCATGGAATTGATCGCGCGAGTGAGTTGAGGATCACTCATGGCCAGGGCGAAGAAGCTCTTCACCATCGGCTACGAGCAGACGCCGCACAAGGCTGTGCTCGACGAGCTGGAGCGGGCCGGCGTCAAGCTCCTCGTTGACGTGCGCGCCGTGACGTCGTCGCGTCGGCCGGGCTTTTCCAAGAAGCAGCTCGCCGCAGGCCTGGACGAGCGCGGCATTGCCTATGTTCATCTCGCAGGCCTCGGCACGCCGAAGGAAGGACGGCTTGCGGCCCGCAGCGGGCAGTACGATGTGCTGGAAAAGATCTTCGCAAAGCATCTGAAGACGCCGGAAGCGAGAGAGCAAATGGACGAGCTCTCCGCACTGGTGATGAAGGCCGGCCCCGTCTGCCTGCTCTGCTACGAGCGCGACCACACCCATTGCCACCGCCAGATGATCGCGGAGATCATCGAGGAGCGCGATGGTGTGGCGGTGACGAATCTGGCGGGGCGGCAGGTTTGAACGACTTCTCCGTCATGGCCGGGAGAGAGCTCAGCCCTCCCCCGCCAGCCTGAACGTCCCCTCCATCATCTGCACACAGCTGCCGCCGACATGCGCTGATACGATCTTGCCGTCCTGCTTGCGCACGCGGGTCCGGAGGATGCTGGGCCGGCCCATGTCAAAGCCCTGGCCGACCGTGAGCTTCAACTCGCCGTCGCTGACGGAATCGAGGTCGGCGAACAGCGCGGCGGCTGCGACGGTCGCGCTGCCGGTGGCGGGATCCTCGGCGAGGCCGCCTGCGCCGCGCATGAACATGCGCGCCTGCCGTTCGCTCGGCGCCTCCGACGCGGGCACATCGCGGGTATAGAACCACACCGAGCGGGCGTCGTCGCGCGGAAAGATCCTGCCGAACGCGGCAGCATCCGGCCGTGCACGCTTGAGCGCATCGCGCGAATGCACCTCCGCCACCAGGAACGGCGTTCCGACGCCAACCACTTGCGGCGCATGATGTTCAGTCCTGATATCATCAGCCGTCAACGAGATGCAGGCCGCAACATCAGCGGCGGAAACTTCCGCCAACCGGGACAGCGGCTGCGGCGCAGTGAGCTCGGTGCTGATGACCCTTCCCTGCTCGCGAAAAATGTCGACCGGCACGAGACCCGCCTTCTCCTCGAACAGCAAGCGCGGCTTCGGTTCCTTCGCGAGGCTCGCCAGCACGAAGGAGGTGCCGACATTGGGATGCCCCGCGAACGGCATCTCCCTGACCGGCGTGAAGATACGGACTTCGGCATCATGGGCCTTGTCGCGCGGCGGCAGCACGAAGGTCGTCTCGGAATAATTGAACTCGGTCGCGATCGCCTGCATCTGCTGCGTGGAGAGCCCGCCGGCATCCAGCACAACGGCAAGCTGGTTGCCGCCGAAGGCGCGGTCGGTGAACACGTCGACAGTGACGTAGCGGCGCTGCATGTCTAGCCCTCACGCAAATTGCGGCCGCAGACCGGCCACCTCGCGCAGCACTCTACAAGCGCGTCACATCGCCCGTCATGCCCCAAAATAGAGAGCAATCGGAGCAATCGCGCTCGCGTGTCAGAGGTGGAAAAATATGTGAGGCCGAGCCGGCGACCCTCGCCAACCCGGCCTGTCTCATCGTTCAGTTCGTTGTCTTCGGCATGCAGGGTGGCTCCTTGTAAGGCGCGGTCGCATACGCGCCGACCGCCGGCGCCCTGACGCAATCCGTCGTCGCGTGCACCGCACCGCGTCGCACAGGCGTGACGTCGCGGGCGGACGCGGCCTCGATTTGATAAGCAGAGGCGGCAATCAGGGCAGCCGAGACAAGGCTCAATCGGATCATGGATTTTCTCCGCGTGGCAAACGGATGTCGAAACAATTTCGACGTCCTGGATGCAGGAGCCGGGAGCCAGCCGGGATATTTCCGCGCGCATCTTCAAAGAAACGCGAGCGGTCCCCTCACCCCAGTTGAAACACCGCGACCGGCTGCTCGTAGCCGCGCACCGTGACATTGCCGAGCGCGACGGCATCGTCGCCGTCGTCGCCCAGCGCCTCGCGCACCGACGCCGAGATCAGGAGTTGCGAGCCGAACTCCTTGTTCAGCGCCTCGAGCCGCGAGGCGAAGTTCACGGTGTCGCCGATCACGGTGTATTCCTTGCGCCGGGGCGAGCCGATATTGCCGGCAACGACCTCGCCGAAATGAATGCCGATGCCAATTCGAAGCGGCCAGCTCGTCTGCGCATTGATGCGGTCCATCGCGGTCAGCATCTCGCGGCCTGCAGCGACGGATCGATGGGCCGCGTCGGACGCCTCCAGCGGCGCGCCGAACAAGGCGAGAAAGCCGTCGCCCAGGAACTTGTTCACGATGCCGCCATGCCGGTCGAGAATATCGACCAGCACCGCGAAAGCGCCGTCGAGCCGGTCGACCACCTCCTGCGGCGTGCGCGACTGGGCGCCCGCGGTAAAGCCGCGGAAATCGACGAACATCACGGCGACGCGGCGGAGATCGCCGGCAACGCTCGTCCCCTCCGCCATCAGCCGCTCGACCACTTGCGGCGAGACGTGCTGGCCGAACAGATTGGTCACCCGATCACGGGCGGTGGCGGCCGAGATGCTGGCAGCAAACTGCCGCCGCAGCTGTGCACCGACCGAGCCCGCGAGCACGCCGCAAACCAGGATGACGATGCTACGCACAACGTGGAAATAGATCAGCGGTTCGCCGGTGTCGCTGACCGAATTGTAATACAGCGCGACAGCCAGGAGCTCTGCTGCGGCGACAAATCCGGTGAAGGTAGACAGCCAGAAGTCGAGCCGCAGCGTCGAAAGAATGACGAAGATGAAATAGACCAGCGGCAACACGAAACCGAGCGCCTGGCTCGCGCCCATGCTGCGGATCTGAAGGATCAGAATGAACGTCGGCAGCGACGTTTCGATCAACGTCCCGATATAGCGCCTGATCACCGGCAGGTCGCGATCGAGCTTGAGGTTTCGGCTGATCTGGCCATGGACCCAGACTTCGAACAGCAGGAAAACCGCCAGCAGGGCGTATTCGCGGACCATGCCCTCGGTCCCGTGCCAGATCCGGTTCACGATGGCGGGGTCGACCAAGAAGGTTGCCGTGATCAAGACCAGCATGACCAGGCCCGTCATGATCAGCGCCTTCACCCGCAGCAGTTCGGTGCGCAGCACCTCGCGCGTCAGCTCGCGCTCGAACTCCTCCGACAAGACGGCCTTCGGCCGGGCTTTCCCGCTTGCAAGGCTAACCATTCCACCCCCTCGATTCCGGGGCAGTCTGCCTCAATCCAGCGTGCGGCGGAAGCGCGTCACGGCGATGGTCATGGCGACCAGCATCAGGACGGCGAGCGCCGCCGCGTCGAAACGCAGATTCGGCATGGACGCACCCTTCAGCATGATGGCGCGAACGATGCGCAGATAATGCGTCAGCGGCAGGCATTCGCCGACATATTGCGCCCAATTCGGCATGCCGGCGAACGGGAACATGAAGCCGGACAAGAGGATGCTCGGCAGGAAGAACATCATCGACATCTGCATGGCCTGGAGCTGGTTCTGCACGAGCGTCGAAATCGTGTAGCCGATCGACAAATTGGTGGTGATGAACAGCGTCGAGAGCAGCGCCAGCAGGAACAGGTTTCCGAGCACGGGCACGCCGAACAGGAACACGCCGATGCCGATGATCAGGAATGCCTGGACGAAGCCGACCAGCACGTAAGGAATGATCTTGCCGAACATCACCTCGACCGGCTTGATCGGCATCGACAACAGGCTCTCCATCGTGCCGCGCTCGACCTCGCGTGTCACCGACAACGCGGTGAAGATCAGCATGGTCATGGTGAGGATGGTGCCGACCAGGCCTGGAACGATGTTGAGGCTGGAATTCGCTGCCGGATTGTAGCGGGCATGCGCCCGGATCTCGAACGGCATATCAGGGGGATTTCCGATGTAGAGATCGTGCGCAAGCGCGGTCTGCACGATCATGCCGAGCGAACCGAGCGCGGCGCTCGCCGCGACGGGATCGGTAGCGTCCGCCGCGACCAGCAGCGCGGGCTTGTCGCCGCGCCGCACCGCGCGCTCGAAGCCGCGCGGGATCTCGACACCGAACAGCACCTTGCCGGATTTCAGCAGATTGTCGAAATCGTCGACGTCGTGGACCTCATAGATGAAGCGGAAATACTTGGTATTCTCCAGCGCCTTCAGGACCGAGCGGGCGAGATCGGAATCTTCCTGGAGCAGCACGGCGCTCGGCAAATTGTGCGGCGTGGTGTTGATGGCGTAGCCGAACAGCAACAGCTGCATCACCGGCAGCATCACGATCATCGCAAACGAGACACGATCGCGCTTGAGCTGGATGAACTCCTTGATCAGCATCGCATAGGAGCGCTTCCAGAAGCCGAAGCGCTCCCGGATTTCGTGCGCGGACGTCGGGTGATCGACAGCGCTCATTGACACTATCCTTGAAAATTGTCCTTGGAGCGGCCCATCAGCTCGATGAAGACGTCTTCCAGCGAGGGCGCTGACTTGTGCCAGTGCAGACCGCTTCTGTCGCGCCACGGCGCGATGCTGGCCTCGAGCGCGGCAACGTCGCGCCCCGAAACGTGCAGGGAGGTGCCGAACGGCGCCACCATGTCGACACCGGGCTTGCCCGTCAGCGCGGCCGTGAGATCATTGAGATCCTCGCCGGTCACGGTGTAGGTCGTGAGTTTGGATCCCGCGATCACCTCATCCACCGTGCCATGTGTCAGCAAATGGCCGTAGGCGATGTAAGCAATCTCGTGACAGCGCTCGGCCTCGTCCATGTAATGGGTCGAGACCAGCACGGTGAGCCCTTCGGCGGCGAGCGCATGGATCTCGTTCCAGAAATCGCGCCGCGCCTTGGGATCGACGCCAGCCGTCGGCTCGTCGAGCAGCAACAGTTTTGGACTGGGCAGTGTGCAGGCGCCCAACGCCAGGCGTTGCTTCCAACCACCCGAGAGCTCGCCGGCAAGCTGCTCCTCGCGACCGGAGAGCCCGAGCCGCTTGATCATGTCGCGCGCCGCACCGCGCGCGTCGGTCAGGCCGTAGAGCCGCGCGACAAATTCGAGATTCTCGCGCACCGACAGGTCCTGATACAGGCTGAAGCGCTGCGTCATGTATCCGACCTGGCGCTTGATCTTGTCGGCGTCCTTCAGGATGTCGTAGCCAAGACAAGTCCCCTCGCCGCTGTCGGGCGTCAGCAGGCCGCAGAGGATGCGGATCGTCGTGGTCTTGCCCGAGCCGTTCGGCCCGAGGAAGCCGTAGATCGAGCCGCGCTTCACCTGCATCGACAGATCATGCACGACCTCGCGGCCGCTGAACGACTTGGTCAGGCCCTTGACGTCGATCGCGATGTCGTTGCCGGCGTTCATCGCTTGTCCGCCACCGGAGTCTTTGGGTTGAGATAGACGTCGATCGGCTGCCCCACCCGCAACGCGTCGGGGCGCGACGGCCGCGCCTGAATGAGATAGACGAGCTTGTTGCGCTCTTCGAGGCTGTAGATGACAGGTGGGGTGTATTCGGCCGAGGTCGCGATGAAATAGATCTTTGCGGTGAGGTCGGCGGCGCAATTGTCGCAGGCAACCCGCACCTCGTCACCGATCGACAATTTCGGCAACTCCGTTTCCGGCACGAAGAAGCGCAGCTTCATGTTGCCGGGCGGCATGATCGAGAGCACCGGCCGCTGCGCCGCCACCATCTCGCCCTCGCGGAAATAGATCTGCTGGATGGTGCCTGCGACAGGCGCAAAGCCCTTGCGCCGCGCCAGCCGCGTCTCCGAGGTCACCACCCGCGCCTGCGCCACCCGCAAATCCGAGACGGCGGAATCGAGCGCGGCTTGCGTGCCCGAGCCGGTCTTGCGCAGGGAATCCGCGCGATCGAACACCTGCTGCGCATTGGCCAGCGTCGCCTTGGTCTGGTTGAGATCGGCAAGCTGGAGGTCGTCGTCAACCGAATACAGGGGATCGCCAACCTTCACCGCTTCGCCTTCGCGGATATCCAGCTTGGTCACCCGCCCGGCCTCGTCCGGGCTGACATAGATCATGTCGGCCTCGACCCAGCCCTGGAAGCCGGGATCGCGCTTCTCCTTGCAACCGGCAAGCGCGGTTGCAAGGACGGCGGCCAGTGCGATTGCAAATATTCCTTGCGACGACCTCATGTCGTCCTCCGTTCGCCAAAAATCAAATCGAGATGGACGCGCAGCATGTCCTGCGCATCGAGCGGCGCGTGCCGCGCAAACAGGCTCTGCCAGATCACCGCGATCATCGCGGGCGCGACCAGGATCTGCGGATAGCGCGCGAGGTCCTTCTCGCGGATCTCGCCGCGGGCAATGCCGAGCTCGATCAGCGCGCGCATGCCGGCAATCCCGCGCGAAACCACCTCGCGGTAGTAGAAGTCAGCCACCGATGGAAAGCGCGGTCCTTCCGCCACGATCAGACGGACGAGATCGCCACGCCTGGTGCCGATCACCTCCCTCAGGAAGTTGCCGGCAAACGCTTCGATCAGATCGCGGACCGAGCCCGTTGGCGGCGGCAGCGCATTCAGCTTCGCCACAACGGGTACGATCACGGTGCGGACAAGCTCCTCGAACATCGATTCCTTGTCCTTGAAGTGCAGATAGATCGTCCCCTTCGCGACGCCCGCGCGCTTGGCAATGTCGTCGAGCCGGGTCGCCGCAAAGCCGCGCGCAATGAACTCCTCCATCGCCGCCTCGACGATCGCATTGCGCCGTTCCGCCGCGCGCATGGCGCGGCTCGACACCGGCGCGGCGTCTCCGCCGGCTTCGGGCTTCCGACTTGCTGCCTTGGCAGCAACCGCTTTGGTGGGCTTCTTCGTCATTTCTTATTTATGACTGACTAGTCAGTCATAGTCAATCAAGATCATGCCAGCAGCGACAGGCAACAAATTAGCGTTGACTAATGAATTAGCATTCGCTAATTGATTGGCATGATGGAAGCCGCCTCAAACCCAGTTACCGCCGTGATGCGCGCCCTCGCCGATCCGACCCGTCGTGCCGTGTTCGAGCGCGTGTTCGACAGCAAGGAAATCAGCGTCGCCGAACTGACGCGCGGCAGCGGCGTGACGCAGGGCGCAATCTCGCAACATTTGAAATCGTTGAAGCAGGCGGGCCTCGTCGCCGAGCGCGCCGAGGGCCGCAACGTCTATTACCGCGCCGCGCCGCAAGGACTCGAGCCGCTGGTCACCTGGATGGACCATTACGGCGTGTTCTGGCGCGAGCGCTTCCAGAACCTGCGTGACCTCTTGAAGGAGATCGACCCGTGAGTACAGCCGCGTTGAATGCCGAGACCAAGAACATCGTGATCGACGAGGTGCTCCCTCATGCGCCGGGGACTGTCTGGAAGGTACTGACCAGCGCGCAACTGATCGCACGCTGGCTGATGAAGCCGACCGGTTTCGAGGCTGTCGAAGGCAAGGCCTTCACGTTTCAGACCACGCCGGGCGGCCACTGGGATGGTGTCATCCATTGCCGCGTTCTCGAGGTCGTTTCTGGCAGACGCCTCGTCTACGCCTGGAGGGGCGGCGACGAGCGCAACACCGGTTACGGCGCGCCGCTCGACACTGTCGTGACGTGGTCCCTCACCCCTGTCGAAGCCGGCACGCGAATTCAGCTCGTTCATGCGGGCTTCGTCATGCCCAGGAATGAGAGCGCCTACAGCGTCATGAGCGGCGGCTGGAAGAAGGTGGTCCGGCAGCTCGACGAAATCAGCGGCGAAGACCGTTAAGGAGGCATCACGATGGACAAGCCCTACACCGGCGGCTGCGCCTGCGGCGCGATCCGCTATTCGATCACCGGAGAGCCCCTGTTCTCCAACCATTGCCAATGCCGGGACTGCCAGCGCGAGAGCGGCACCGGCCACGGCTCCTACGCTACCTTCCCGCGTGCCGGCGTCACGGTGACAGGCGGGGCCAAGACCTGGGACATGACCGGTGACAGCGGCAACGTGAAGACGCGCGCGTTCTGTCCCGCATGCGGCGTGGCCGTCTATATGACCTTCAAGGCCATGCCCGACATATTCACCATCCGTGCGGCCAGTCTCGACGAGCCCGCCCGCTACAAGCCGCAAGCGATCACCTACGCCGTGCGGTCATATGATTGGGATCGGCTCGGTCCGGATCTGCCGAAGTTTGAGGGCATGCCTCCGGGGTAGCAACGCGCTGCGTCATTCCGAGTAGCTCGTGACAAAATTGCGCAGCAATTATGTACTGAAGCGACAAAGCAATCCAGAAAGCCTTCGAGAAACGTTTCTGGATTGCCTCGCTGCGCTCGCAATGACGATGCGGAAGCGGTCGATCAACCCGTTAACTGTGGAACTTCAGTCCATCGACGATTTTGTCGATGACTTTGCGTTCTCCGCGCATAGCGATGCCTACGAGATTGAGATCGGCGCGCGCAACCACCCTCACCGCTTCGCGATTTGCGGCATCATGCGTGGTCTTGAACATGTCCTCGGTATAGACCGCAGGCATGACATTACGCGTGAGCGCACGATCGAGCGCGCGTGACAGCGCCGCACCATCTGCACCATAGATCAGGATCGGCTGGCCGATCAGTGCAAGATATTTCGTGGACGAAGCGTCCTCATAAGCATCACCGATGCACTCCGGAAAGGCAGCAGCGACGCCGCCCGACAAGAACGATGCGACATTGAGCTTCTGCCAAGCCTGAAGATCGTTGCGAATGACAACGGCAATCTTTGTATCGAACTGCATGAATTCTCCCAACACTCATCCAAGCGTCGGGAAAGAAAAGAAAATTCCGCACGCCGAGATCATGACTGTGAATGTAACGCGGATTGGCCAATTGGGCACAGCGCAGAAATTTCAATCGAGGATGCGACCGGCAACGCTTCTCTCCGCAGGGCAAGTCGGGTATATCTCGGCGCTCTGTCACCGAACCGTCATAAACTGCGCATGTCCGAATCTGGCGCGATCAAGCGAGCCCTCGACACAGTACAACGGCTTGCGAAAGCCGACGGACATCCGATCCCCGAGAACGGGAAGAAGTCCAGCATCTTCGTCGTTCCCGCTGCTGGTGAGACGCCTGGATCCGCATTCCCGGACAACGCGTCGTCCGTTCAGGGCAACCTGTTCGCTGATGAAGCTCGTGCGTCGGAAGCTACGTCTTCCCTCGATACTGCAGCTCACGCGACCGAGATCGAGCTCAAGCTGATCGTTCCGTCCGACCGCCTGGCGGATTTCAACAAAGCCCCGATCATCGCCGCGAATGCGCGCAACAAGGGAACGCGCAAGCATCTCAAGGCGGTGTACTACGACACGCCCAAGCATGCGCTGCGACGTAGCGGATTGAGCTTTCGGGTTCGTCGGAGTGGCGCGCGTTTCACGCAGACGGTGAAAGCCGAATCCGCCAATGATCCGCTGCGACGCGGAGAATGGGAGGCAGCCGTCCCGTCGATGGCGCCGGACATCGCGCTGGCACTCCCCTTCCTTCCAGAGAAGCTGCGCGCCGATGTCGCGCGTCATCCGCTCGAAGCCGTCTTCACCACGGACATCCGCCGACATCAGCGCCTCGTCGACCTGCCGTCCGGCACCATCGAGGTCGCCTTTGATCACGGCCATTTGACGTCAGGCGATCGCTTACTTCCGGTCAGCGAGATCGAGCTGGAGCTCAAGAGCGGCAGCCCGTCCGCGATCTGGGAGCTTGCGCTCCGGCTCGCCGAGCATGGCTCGGTGAAGCCGTCGATCCGGACCAAATCAGCGCGCGGCTTCGATCTCGCGGCCGACACGCCGCCAACGCCGCCGAAACCGCCAAAGCTTCATCTTGATCCCTCTGTATCGCTCGATGAAGCTTTCTCCGAGATTCTGCGTTCCTGTCTCTTGCATGTGCTGCAGTCGCTGCCCGCCGCCGAGGATGGTCGCGATTCCGAAGGAATGCATCAGCTTCGCGTCGCGCTGCGGCGCCTGCGGTCCGCGCTCGATTTGATGCGATCGGTGGTGTCGCTGAGCAAGCTCGACCAGATGCGCGCCGAGGCGAAATGGCTTGCGACAAGCCTCGCCGGCGCGCGCGACTGGGACGTGTTTCGGCAGGAGACGTTGCGGACCGTCGCCGATGCCTGTCCATCAGTCGAGGGCTTCGAGACGCTGGGTGAACTCGCCGAGGAACGCCGCGTGGCCTGCTACGATCAGGCTCGTCTCGCCCTCGCCGACCGGCGCTGCCAATATTTCGTGATCGGGCTCGGTGCCTGGATCGAAGCACGCGGCTGGCGCAGCGAAGTTACTCTCGAAGGTCTGGCTCAACTGGCACAGCCTGCGATCAGTTTTGCACGCAACATCCTGTCGACGCAGCATGCGAAAGTGCTCAAGCGCGGGCGCAAGTTCAAATCGCTGCCGACGGAGGAGCGGCACCGCGTCCGCCTCGCTGCGAAGAAGTTGCGCTACGTCGCCGACTTCCTGCTGCCGCTGTGCGGCCAGCGCAAATCCGCCAAGCGCTTTTCGCGCAGGCTCGCCGACCTCCAGCAGGAGCTCGGGATCTACAACGACATGGCGACGACGACGTCGCTGCTTGCTGAGGTCAACGCGGGAGCGACTGGCAGCGGCATGGCTGCGGCGGCGATCGCCGGCTGGCAGGCCCATGCCATGGTCGGCATTGAAACGCGTCTGATCAAGGCTTGGTCGGAGTTCACCAGGGCCAAGATGCCCTGGTCGATCGACACGCCGGAGCAACCGGTCAAGCTGGTGCAGGCCAACGCGGGATGGCTGCGCTAGCTTGGATCAGCCCTTGGCGTCGCAGGCCCAGGCACGTATGACGCATTCCTTGCCGCCATATTTGTAGCATTCGCGGGTGGCGGCATTGAGCGTGGCCGATATCTTCGGTTTCACGGCGTAGCCGTAAGCGCCACAGGGATTGGCCATGTCGACCGACATCGCCGCGCAGGCGCGCTTCATCGTCACCGTTGTGCATTCGCCCTTGCACTGCTTTTGAGCAGCCGCACGCGCTTCGTGCTCGGCGCGGTAGTCGTAGGCCTGGCCATAGGCGCCGCATTTGCCGACGGCAAACGCGCCGGCCGCATGGGCTTCGGTGATATGACGGGCGCCGGCGACACAAATCGACAACCCAAAGAAAAACATCGCGCAACGGCGCGCGACGACGTTCGAAATCATGGAAAGCCCTCACCCCCAAGGCAGGTGCGGAGGACTCTAAGCGGCGGTCGTTTCCAGATGGTGAACGAGGCGTTGAAATCGGAGGATTGCGGTGGGCTATCCGCGTCGTGCTGCTTCCAGCGCCTGAGGCGTGTCGATGTCGAGAAAGGCACCCTCACCGTCGACCGGTACCTCGGCGACTGCCTCCGTATGCTTGGCAATCAAATGCCGCGCCCCGATGTCGCCGTCGAGCGTCATCAATTCCTGGAAGAAGCGGCGCGACCACAGCACGGGATTGCCGCGGCGGCCGTCGCTGACGGGCACGACGATGAGATTGCCGCGGTCCGGCGCAAATCCGTCGATCAGGCGATCGATCAGGCCAGCGTCGATCAGCGGCATGTCGCCGAGACACACCACGGCGCCGTCGCTGGTGTCGGACACGGCCGCGATTCCTGATTTGACCGAGCTCGCAATGCCGCCGGCGAAATCCGGATTCCTGACGAAACGTACATTCAAACCTTGCAGCGCCTGCTCGACCAACTCGGTCTGGTGGCCGGTGACGACGATCACCTCGGATGCTTTCGATGCCAGCGCCTGCTCGGTGGCGATCCGCACCAGCTTCTTGCCGTCGAGTTCGGCGAGCAGCTTGTTCGGTCCGCCCATACGGGTCGAACGTCCCGCCGCGAGCACGATGGCGGCAACCTGGCTGTTGCCTTCGATCTCGGGCTTGGCCCGCGGCTGCGGCCGCGTGACGATCTCCATCAGGAGACCACCGACACCCATGCCCATCAGCTCGGAGCGCGTCACCTTGATGCCGGCGAGCAACCGCATCAGCACCCAGTCAAACCCGTTCTCGACCGGCGAACGCGCACAGCCCGGCGCACCCAGCACCGGCACGTTGCCGGCGCGCGCGATCAGCAGCAGATTGCCGGGATCGACCGGCATGCCGAAATGCTCGATCTCGCCGCCGATCTCGGTGACAGCCGCCGGGATCACGTCGCGACGATCGGCAATTGCCGAGGCGCCGAACACGATGACGAGTTCGGCGCCAAGGACGAGCAGCTCCTTGATGGCGGCGGATAGCGCGCGTTCGTCGTGCTGCACCCGCCGCTCGGCGATGATGCTGGCGCCAGCCGGGGCGAGCCGCTCGGCGGTGACGCGCAACGTCTTGTCGACCACCTTGGATGACAGGCCCGGCAGCAGCGTCGAGACGATGCCGACGCGCTTGATGACGTAGGGCGCAATCTTCAGCACGTCACGGCCCGCGGCCTTCACCGCGGCATCGCGCAGATTTCCTTCAACGCCGAACGGGATGATCTTGACCGTGCCGACCATCTCGCCTTCGACCACCGGCTTGTAGGCGGCGAGCGTGGCGAAGGTGATGGCTTCGTCGATATTGTTGATGCGGTCGACTGCCGGGCGATCGATCACCAGCAAGCCTGGGCGCGCGGCAAAGAGATTGGCGCGGCCGGTGAAGGCGCGCTCGACATGAATGCCCTCGCCACCGATCGCGAGCGCGATGCTGGCGGCCGCGACGTCCTCGGAGACGTCACCCTCCTCCATCCGCACCACCACGACATCCTTGATGCCGGCGCGCGTCAGCGCCTCGACCTCGGCGGGCCCGATCGTCGTGCCCTTCTTCAGCACCAGCGGGCCCTGACGCAGGGTGTGGACGGTCACCCCGCCGATCGCGTCCTTGGGGCTCGCCGGGCCGAACTTCATGCCGCTTCTTCTTTTTGTTTGGGTGGCAGGCGAAGCACCGCCGTGATCTCGGCCATGATCGACACCGCGATCTCGGATGGCGAGACGGCGCCGATCGCCAGACCAATCGGCGCGTGGATGCGTGCGATGTCACTATCCCTGGCGCCCTGTGCCCGCAGCCGGTCGCCGCGCTTGGCATGGGTCTTCCGCGAGCCAAGCGCGCCGATATAGAAGCAATTGCGCTCGAAGGCGTGCAGCAATGCGGGATCGTCGATCTTCGGATCGTGCGTCACCGCGACGAAGGCGGTGTAGGCATCGACATTGAGCGGCGGCAGCGCCGTGTCGGGCCACTCGGCGACGAGCGGAATGTCGGGGAAGCGCTCGGGGCTCGCAAACGCCGTGCGCGGATCGACCACGGTGACGTCATAGCCGAGCGAGCGGGCCAGCGGCGCCAGCGCCTGGCTGATATGGACCGCGCCGACAATGACGAGTTTTGCGGTCGGCGCATAAACGTTGAGGAAGAGCTTCTTGCCGCCGGCCTCGACATTGGCGCTCTTGCCCATGCGCAACTGCTTGTCCAGCTCGGCACTCAGCGGGTCCTTGGCGAAATCCGCCGCCTTCACCAGGCGCTGCTCGCCGCTCTCGGTGTCGGTCACCAAAATCACCGGCCGGCGCGCGGCGCGCTCGGCATTGAGTTCGTGCAGGATTGCGAGCTTCACGGCTAGCCGACCTTCTCGACGAAGACGCGGATGGTGCCACCGCAGGACAGCCCGACATTCCAGGCGGTCTCGTCGGCAACGCCGAACTCCAGCATCCTGGGCTTGCCGCTCTCGATTACGTCCATGGCCTCGGTGACCACGGCGCCCTCGACGCAGCCGCCGGAGACGGAGCCCAGGAATGTCCCCTCGTCGTTGATGACCAGGCTCGAGCCCGCCGGGCGCGGCGCCGAGCCCCAGGTCTCCACGACCGTGGCCAGCGCGACGCCACGTCCGGCCTTCTGCCAGTCCTCCGCCGCCTTCAGAATATCCTCGTCGCGATCGAGCATGGCTTTGCCTCTCAGGCTGCGGGGCGGATCAGGCTGCGGTGATGCGGCGGGAGCGGCCGGGACAGCGTGGTGATCAGCTCCTGGATCGAACTCAAATTATGCACGGGACGGAATTCGTCAACGTGCGGCAGCATCATTTTGATGCCTTGGGCCTTGGCCTCAAAGCCGCCGAAGCGCAGCAGAGGGTTCAGCCAGATCAGGCGCCGGCAGGAGCGGTGCAGCCGATCCATCTCGAAGGCGAGCCTGGAATCGGCCTCCCGCTCCAGTCCGTCAGAGATCAGCAGCACGATGGCGCCCTGGCTCAGTACGCGCCGCGCCCACAATTTGTTGAAGTTGTGCAGCGAGGCCGAGATCCTCGTGCCGCCGGCCCAGTCCTCGACCGAGGCCGAGCAGCTCGCCAGCGCCTCGTCGGGATCGCGCTGGCGCAGTGCGCGCGTCACATTGGTGAGCCGCGTGCCGAACAGGAACACCGAGACGCGCTTGCGCGCATCGCCGATGGCATGCAGGAAGTGCAGGAACAGGCGGGTGTATTCGCTCATCGAGCCGGAGATATCGAGCAGCGCCACGATCGGGGCCGGCTTCTCGATCCGACCGAGGCGGTGAATGTCGATGATGTCGCCGCCGGTGCGCAAGGACGCACGCAGCGTGCGGCGCATGTCGAGCCGCAGGCCGCGCGGATCGGGCTGATGCCGGCGCGTCAGAAGCTCGGCTTGCGGCAGGTGCATCTTCTCGATGGCCCGGAGCGCTTCCGTGATTTCGGCCGCGCTCATCTGCGCAAAGTCCTTCTTCTGAAGGATTTCCTTGTCGGAGACCGACAGGCGCAGATCCTGCTCCTGGTGCTGCGGCGTCTCGGTCATGTGCGGCTGCGACATCGCCTCCTGCACGCGGCGCGCGCCGGCCTGCGGCTTCTTCTTGGCCTGCTCCGGCAGCGGCACCGAATCGAGCATGTGCTTCCATTCCTCCGAGGCACGGAAGAACAGGTTGAAGGCCTGCTTGAAGATCAGCGCATGCTCGTGGCGCATGACGAAGATCGACTCCAGCGTGGTGAAGACGTCGGCGCGGTTGCCGATGTCGATCACCTGCAACGCGCCCATGGCATCGATCACCGCGCCCGGCCCGACCGGCATGCCCGCAGAGCGCAGCGCGCGGGCAAAGCCGACGATGTTGTCGGCAAACTGCTCGGTCTGCTCAGGGGCAAGGTGGTTGATGGCCATGGTCTCGTATCCATCCCCTCGTCATTCCGGGGCACGCGAAGCGTGAGCCCGGAATGCATTTTTCCGCAATCCCTGCCGCCTGATGGATTCCGGGCTCGCGCTCACGCGCGCCCCGGAATGACGAACTAATCGCTGGTCGCTTCCTTCAGCACCTTCTGCAAGGTGTCGCCTTGCATGCGGGTGATGTCGTCCTGGTATTTGAGCAGCGCGCCCAGCGTGTCGCCGACTACTTGCGGAGTCAGCGAGCGGGCATCGAGCTCGGACAAAGCGGTCGCCCAGTCGATGGTCTCGGCGACACCGGGCGACTTGTAGAAGTCCTGGTTGCGCAGCGCCTGCACGAAGCGCACGACCTGCTGCGACAGCTTTGCCGAGATGCCGGGCACGCGCGACTTGACGATCGCGAGCTCGCGGTCGGCCGCGGGATAGTCGACCCAGTGATAGAGACAGCGCCGCTTCAGCGCGTCGTGGATCTCGCGGGTGCGGTTGGAGGTGATGATGACGATCGGCGGGCTCGGCGCCTTCACGGTCCCGAACTCCGGAATCGTCACCTGGAAGTCGCTGAGGATTTCCAGGAGATAGGCCTCGAACGCCTCGTCGGCGCGGTCGAGTTCGTCGATCAGCAGCACCGGAGGACCTGCCACGTCGGGCTCCAGTGCCTGGAGCAACGGCCGCTTGATCATGTAGCGGTCGGCAAAGATGTCGCTCGACAGCTGATCACGGTCAGTGTCGCCGGCGGCTTCCGCCATCCGGATCGCGATCATCTGCGCGGCGCTGTTCCACTCATAGACCGCGGACGAGACGTCGAGGCCTTCGTAGCATTGCAGGCGGATCAGCTTCCGTCCCAGTGCCGCGGACAATACCTTTGCGATCTCTGTCTTGCCGACGCCGGCCTCGCCTTCGAGAAACAGCGGCCGGCCCATGCGCAGCGAGAGATACGTCACCGTCGCCAGCGACCGCTCGGCGAGATAGCCGCGCGAGGTCAAAAGTTCGAGCATCGCATCGACCGATGCCGGCAAGGTCGCTGAAGTCATGAAAGAGCCAGTCTCGCTACGCCCCTATGAGGGACAACGTTTGGCCGAGGCGTGAGGTTCACTCACTCCTTGGCGTTGGCGGCGTCGAGGGCACGCCGCGTCAGCACGCCGATGAGATGGGCACGGTATTCGGCGCTGCCGTGGATGTCGCTGTTCAGCCCGTCCGCCGGCACCTCGATGCCATCGAGCACCTTGGACGAGAACCGCTTCTTCAGCGCTTCCTCAAAGGCCTCGACACGGAACACGCCGTTCGAGCCGGCGCCGGTGACGGCGACCCGCACGTCCGAGGGACGCCGCGCCACGAACACGCCCACCAGCGCGTAACGCGAAGCCTGGTTGCGGAACTTGATATAGGCGGCCTTCTTCGGCAGCGGGAACATCACCTTGGTGATGATCTCGTCGGCTTCCAGCGCGGTCGAGAACAGGCCCTGGAAATACTCCTCGGCCTTGAGGCGGCGCTTGTTGGTGACGATGGTCGCACCGAGTGCGAGCACGGCGGCCGGGTAATCCGCGGTCGGATCGTTGTTGGCGAGCGAGCCGCCGATCGTGCCCTTGTGGCGTACGGCGGGATCACCGATCTGGCCGGCGAGATCGGCCAGTGCCGGGATCGCCTCGCCGACGATCGCGGAGGTCGCGACCTCCGCATGCCTCGCGGTGGCGCCGATCACCAGCGAACGGCCCTTCATCTCGATCGTGTTCAGCCCCTCGATATGAGAAAGGTCGACCAGATGCGGGGGGCTCGCGAGCCGCTGCTTCATGACCGGAATGAGCGTGTGACCGCCGGCGATCACCTTGGCGTCTTCGTTCTTCACCAGGAGATTGGCGGCCTGCCGGACGGTCCCGGGGCGGTGGTATTTGAATTCGTACATGGGGGTGTCCTGATCGCGGAGGGCGCGCGGTTACGCGAGATCGGATTTCGACATCGCCTTCGCGCCGGCGGCGATCGAGGCGACGATGTTCTGGTAGCCGGTGCAGCGGCAAAGATTGCCTTCCAGCTCTTCGCGGATGGTGTGGTCGTCGAGCTCATGGCCCTTGCGATGCACGATGTCGATCGCGGTCATGATCATTCCGGGCGTGCAGAAGCCGCACTGAAGGCCATGATGCTCACGGAAGGCTTCCTGCATCGGATGCAGCGGCGCGCCATCGGCCGCCAGTCCCTCGATGGTCTTGACCTCGTGGCCGTCGGCCATCACGGCAAGCGTGGTGCAGGATTTCACGGCCTTGCCGTCGAGATGCACGACGCAGGCGCCGCACTGCGAGGTGTCGCAGCCCACATGGGTGCCGGTCAGCCGCAGATTCTCGCGCAGAAACTGCACCAGAAGCGTGCGCGGGTCGACATTGCCGGTAACAGGATTGCCGTTCACGATGAGGGAGATTTTTGCCATAAGCACTCTCTATCAGCGCCCCGACGGGTCCCGTCGAAGCGGTTCTTTTTTATAATTATTCCAGCCCATCATATGGGCCATTATGGCCGGGGGCAACATCGCCCCAAGCGCAAGGTGCCATGACGAAAGTGAGGGCGTTCAGCCCTGTACCGCCTTGGCGAAATTCGCGAAAAACTCGTCGGCCAGCTTCTTGGCGGTGCCGGCGATGAGGCGCTGTCCGAGCTGTGCCAACTTGCCGCCGATCTGCGCCTCGACGTCATAGGAGAGTAGCGTGCCGCCATCCTTGTCGGCGAGCTTCACCGCAGCGCCGCCCTTGGCGAAGCCGGCAACGCCGCCCTCGCCCTCGCCCGATATCTTGTAGCCGTTCGGCGGGTCGAGATCGCTGAGCATCACCTTGCCCTTGAAGCGCGCGGAGACCGGGCCGACCTTCATTTTTGCGGTGGCGCGAAAACCGCCGTCGTCGGTCTTTTCCAGCTCTTCGCAGCCGGGAATGCAGGCCTTCAGGACCGCGGGATCGTTGAGTTTTTCCCACACGGCCTCACGCGGCGCCGCAAGCTGGACTTCGCCGTTCATTGTCATGGCCATGGGGCGCCTCCCGGGATCTCATTCAGAATAATATTGCTCAAGTAACGCACGGAGGCCGCAAAGGAAAGAGCAGCCGCCGGTCACGTGCAATGCATATTCGCACCTGCAAAATCCCTTGTTCGGCCCGCGTGGGATTGGCACAGCCGGGGCAAGGTGATTAGGTCCCGCGCAACATGAGCACAGCCCTCTCCCCCCTGCTTGCGCCGATGCTGTCGAGCGCGGCCATGCGCGCCGCCTGCGACGACCGGTCCACCCTGCAAAACATGCTCGATTTCGAGGCAGCCCTGGCCCGGGCCGAGGCCGCCACGGGTGTGATTCCCGGATCCGCGGTGAGCCCGATCGAAGCGGCCTGCAAGGCCGATTCCTTCGACACGGCTGCTCTTGCCGGGGCCGCGACCCGATCGGGCAATCTTGCGATTCCCCTGGTCAAGATGCTGACGGCCAATGTCGGCAAGGCCGATAGCGAGGCCGCGCGCTACGTGCATTGGGGCGCGACCAGCCAGGATGTCATCGACACAGCGACCATGCTCACGCTTCGCGCCGGCATCGATGCGCTGGACGCCGACCTCAGCCGCGCCATCAAGGGTTTTGCTGCGCTCGCCCGTGCCCATCGCAACACGGCGATGGTGGCGCGGACCTGGCTTCAGCACGCGTTGCCGATGCCGTTCGGATTGAAGGCCGCAGAATATGCCGCGAGCCTCGCGCGCAGCCGCTGCCGCCTGCGGCGGCTCCGCCGCGAGGGCCTCGCATTGCAATTCGGCGGCGCCGCCGGCACGCTCGCAGCCCTCGGCGACAACGGCCTCGCGGTCGCCGAGCGGCTGGCGCAGGAGCTGAGCCTGCCGCTGCCTGAGGCGCCCTGGCACACCCATCGCGACCGCATCGCGGAGGCCGCTTCAAGCTTTGCGATTCTCGCTGGCAGTTGCGGCAAGGTCGCGCGCGACGTCTCGCTGATGATGCAGACCGATGTCGGCGAAGCCTTCGAGCCCGCCGGCGAAGGCCGC
Organism: Bradyrhizobium manausense; assembly: GCF_018131105.1. Classification (NCBI taxonomy): domain Bacteria; kingdom Pseudomonadati; phylum Pseudomonadota; class Alphaproteobacteria; order Hyphomicrobiales; family Nitrobacteraceae; genus Bradyrhizobium; species Bradyrhizobium manausense. The sequence goes on from NZ_JAFCJI010000003.1 coordinate 190,762, forward strand.
GGCGGCTCGTCGACCATGCCGCACAAGCGCAACCCGGTCGCGGCCGCAAGCGCACTCGGCTGCGCGACCATGGCTCCGCAGCTCGCGGCGACGATTTTGGCAGCCCAGGTGCAGGATCACGAACGCAGCGCCGGCCCCTGGCATGCGGAGTGGCCGACACTGCCCCAATTGATGCTGGTCACGTCAGGCGCACTTGCTGCCATCGTCGACATCGCCGAGGGCCTCGACGTCGATGCCGCGCGTATGCGCAGCAATCTCGATGCGACGCATGGGTTGATCATGGCGGAAGCCGTCACCTTCGCGCTGGCCGGCAAGATCGGCAAGAGCGACGCGCATCATCTGATGGAGGCCGCGAGCAAGCGCGCGGTTGCCGAGAAGAAACATCTGCGCGAAATTCTTGCCGCCGATTCGCAGGTCACTGCGCATCTGACGCCTGAGAAAATAGCGGCACTATTCGAGCCGATGGCCTATCAGGGGGCGTCGCAGGCCATGATTGATCGGCTGCTCGACAGCCTCGACCGCGAATAGATACGGAGACGCCGCATGCCCATGATCGATGCCGACGGTTGCCTGATCAACGTCTCCGTCGAGGGCCGCGACGGCGGGCCGACGCTGATGCTCTCCAACTCGCTCGGCTGCACGCTGCAGATGTGGGAGCCGCAGATGAAGGCGCTGACGCAGGTGTTCCGCGTCATCCGCTACGACCGCCGCGGCCACGGCAAGTCCAACGTCGCGCCCGCCCCCTATACGATGGAGCGCTTCGGCCGCGACGTGCTGGCGATCCTCGACGACCTCAACATCGAGAAGGTGCATTGGTGCGGCCTGTCGATGGGCGGCATGGTCGGGCAATGGCTGGGCGCGAATGCGCCTGAAAGGTTCGGCAAGCTCATCCTCGCCAACACGTCCTGCTACTATGCCGAGCCGACCAAATGGCTGGAGCGGATCGACGCCGTCAAGAAGGGTGGCATCGCAGCAGTCGCCGACGGCGTGATCGCAGGTTGGCTGACGCAGGATTTCCGCGAGCGCGAGCCCGACATCACCGCCAGGATGAAGGCGATGCTGGTCGCGACCCCTGTCGAGGGATATCTCGCCTGCTGCGAGGCACTGTCGACGCTCGACCAGCGCGCGCTGCTGCCCAAGATCAAGAGCCCGACACTGGTGATCGCCGGCCGCCACGATATGGCGACGCCGATCTCGGCGGGCGAATTGATCCGCTCGAACATTCCCGGCGCCAGCATGACCATCATCGACGCCGCCCACATTTCCAATGTCGAGCAGCCGCACGCGTTCACCGATGCGGTGGTGGGATTCTTGACGCAACGCTGACAACAGCCGTCATTGCGAGGAGCGTAGCGACGAAGCAATCCAGACCGGCTCCGCGGACACATTTCTGGATTGCCTCGCGACGCTCGCAATGACGGAAAGGAGGAAAGACCATGGACGACCAGAAGCGCCGCGATGCCGGCATGAACGTGCGCCGAAAAGTGCTGGGCAATGCCTGGGTCGACAAGTCGATCGCCAACCGCAACGCGTTCAACACCGACTTTCAGGACATGATCACGCGCTATGCCTGGGGCGAGATCTGGACGCGGCCGCATTTCGACGAGCGGACGCGGCGGGTGCTTGTCATCGGCACCATGGTTGCGCTTGGGCAATGGGATGAATTCCGCCTGCACGTGCGCGCGGCGCTGGCCGAAGGCGGTTTCACCCCCGACGACATCAAGGAAATCCTGTTGCAGCAGGCGATCTATTGCGGCGTTCCCGCGGCGAACCACGCCGTCAAGGAAGCCTCAGCGATTGTGCAGGAACTCGGCCTTATCAAAGGCTAGCGGCGCGGTCTCCGCGACGTCGACGGTCTTCGGCGCGGGCGCCGGCCGTTCGATCACCAGGACGATCGCGGCGCTGAGCAGCATCAGAAGTTCGGTCGCGTGCAGCCGAAGCGCAGCCATCTCGCCGACCTTGGAGGCCATCACCATGCTCGCGAACGAGATCAGGCTGCCGATCGCGAGCGCAATGCCGAGCGCCTCGTCGCTGGCGCCGCTCTTGCGGGTGCGCGGAATGGCGAGCAGCGCGAGATAGATCGCAAAGAACGCCACCACCGTCAGCCGGCCGAGCGCCAGCAGCCAGGCCGCGCGCACCGTGCTCATGCCGGACATCTGGAGGTGATCGCTGAGAAACAGCGCCACCGCGACACTCGGCCGCTCATAGAGGCCGTGCACAGGCGCCATGAAGATGCTGAAGGCGACCAGCGTCCAGGCCGGGATGAAATAGGCCGCCAGCAATGCGCCGTTGATCGAGCCGATCCGCCAATTCCTGAACATGCCGCTTCCCGCTTCGTGTAGGCGCCTTCGGGGGAAGGCTTTGCGGGGAGCTAACTCGCATCGGACTGTGGCGGCAATTTAAACCCCTTGTTTACCTTAATTCGCCCGGACGGCTTATCCAACGAAAAAAGGGGTCCCGCCTTTCGGCGGGACCCCTTCTCGCTACTCCCTGGACCCTTAATCCAATTTGTTGTCCTGCTGACCGCCCTGCTGCTGGCCTGGCTTGTCGCCCTGGCGCATCGGGTCATGTTGCTGCTGCTGGCCGGGGCTCTGCCCGCCGCCCTGCTGCTGCCCTGGCCGCTGCTGGCCGCCGCTCTGGCCCTGCTGACCCGGCTTCTGACTCTGCTGCTTCGTCATTGGGGGAAACTCCCTTGTTGGACGTCAGTGAGAGACAACAGCCGACAACTGATTTGGTTGCCCTGCGGAACCCGGTTCCTCGCAGTTGCGGGAACTGGGAGATGACAGCCGTCGCCGAAATGACCTCTGTACAAGCCTTTATGCCGAGACATCGCCAGTTGCAGCCGCCAGTTCCCTGCTGTTACAAAACGGGAAGAACGCTCAAGGGCTGCCGGGGCCCGAGAAGAAACGTAGGCACTCTCTCGAAGACCTCCCTTTCAGTCGCGTCAGGTTTGGGTACGGCAGCGCATGGATTATTTCGCCCAGCAGCTCATCAACGGCCTCGTGCTCGGCTCCATCTACGGCCTGATCGCGATCGGCTACACGATGGTCTACGGCATCGTCGGCATGATCAATTTCGCCCATGGCGACATCTTCATGATCGGCGGCTTCATTGCCCTGATCACCTTCCTGATTTTGGTTTCGCTCGGGCTCACCGCGATCCCGGTGATCCTGCTGGTCGTGCTGCTGGTCTCGATGGCGATCACCGCGCTCTACGGCTGGACCATCGAACGCATCGCCTACCGCCCGCTGCGCCATTCCTTCCGCCTCGCGCCGATGCTGTCGGCGATCGGCATGTCCTTCGTGCTGACCAACTACTCGCAGGTGGCCCAAGGCGCGCGCGTCAAGCCGATCCCGCCGTTCATACCCGGCGGCCACACTCTGCATGAAAGCCCGGACGGCTTCGTCATCCAGCTCTCCAACATCCAGATCATGGTGGTCCTCACCACCATCGTACTGCTCGGGATCTTCACCTGGCTGGTCTCGCGGACCAGACTCGGACGCGACATGCGCGCCTGCGAGCAGGACCAGACCATGGCCGCGCTGCTCGGCGTCGACGTCGACCGCACGATCTCCATGACCTTCGTGATCGGTGCTGCGCTCGCCGCGGTCGCAGGCTTGATGTACCTGCTCTATTACGGACTGGTCGATTTCTTCATGGGCTTCGTCGCGGGCATCAAGGCCTTCACTGCCGCCGTGCTCGGCGGCATCGGGTCGCTGCCGGGCGCCATGCTCGGCGGCCTCGCGATCGGCCTAATCGAGACGTTCTGGTCGGCCTATTTCTCGGTCGAGTACAAGGACGTCGCCGCGTTCTCGATCCTGATCGTGGTGCTGATCTTCATGCCGACCGGCCTGCTCGGCCGTCCCGAAGTCGAAAAAGTCTGACGGACAGCCCCGCGTGACAAGCAGCTCCCACGAGACCACCACCGCAAGTCGCACCACCGGCATCCCCGCCCTTCTGAAGACCGCCTTCATCAACGCCCTGATCGCGCTGGTGCTGTTCTCGCTGATGATCGGCATCCGCACCGAGGCGGGCTCGGACGGCCAGCTCACCTACTGGACGCGCTTCGGTGACCTCGCTTCGATCGTCGCTGCGGTGTTCGGCGGCTCGATCGTGATCGATCTGCTCAGGCAGTGGATCGGCCCGACCGGCGCGGAGAAGCTGGTGCCGGCGTCCGTGCAGAGCGGGATGTCGTTCATCGGCCGCTATCTCGCGCCGGCGCTGCTGATCTTCGCGCTGCTGGTGCCCGTGATCTTCTATAACCAGCGCTACATCCTCGACCTCGCGATCCTCGTGCTCACCTATGTCATGCTCGGCTGGGGCCTCAACGTGGTGGTCGGGCTCGCGGGCCTGCTCGATCTCGGCTATGTCGCGTTCTATGCCGTGGGCGCCTATTCCTACGCCCTGCTCGCGACCAATTTCGGCTGGTCGTTCTGGGTCTGCCTGCCGCTCGCCGGCATCCTGGCCGCATTCTGGGGCGTGCTGCTCGGCTTTCCCGTGCTACGCCTGCGCGGCGACTACCTCGCGATCGTGACGCTCGCCTTCGGCGAGATCATCCGCCTCGTCATCATCAACTGGCAGGATTTGACCGGCGGTCCCAACGGCGTCTCCGGCATTCCGCGCCCGTCCTTCTTCGGCATTCCGCTCGACAACAGCGACGACGGCCTGGCGGCCAAGCTCGGCATCGAATACTCGCCGACCCATCGCATCGTCTTCCTGTTCTACCTGATCCTGGCCCTGGCGTTGCTCACCAACTGGGTGACGATCCGCCTGCGCCGCCTGCCGATCGGCCGCGCCTGGGAGGCGCTGCGCGAGGACGAGGTCGCCTGCCGCGCACTCGGCATCAACACCACGACCACCAAGCTCACGGCGTTCGCGACGGGCGCCATGTTCGGCGGCTTTGCAGGCGCGTTCTTCGCGACGCGCCAGGGCTTCATCAGCCCGGAATCCTTCACGTTCCAGGAATCGGCACTCGTGCTCGCCATCGTTGTGCTCGGCGGCATGGGCTCGCAACTCGGCGTCGCGCTCGCCGCACTCACCATGATTGGCGGCTTCGAGCTGTTCCGCAGCCTCGAGACCTATCGCATGCTGGTGTTCGGCATGGCGATGGTGCTGATCATGATCTGGCGGCCGCGCGGAATCATCGGCCATCGCGCGCCGACCGTGTTCCTGACCAAGGCGCAAGCCATCTCGTCCGACCTCGTCAAGGAGGGCCACGGATGAGCGGCGAGACAATTCTCAGCGTCGACCGGCTCACCATGCGCTTCGGCGGCATCGTCGCCGTGCAGGATCTGTCGTTCGCGGCCGAGCGAAAGAAGATCACCGCGCTGATCGGACCGAACGGCGCCGGCAAGACCACGGTCTTCAACTGCATCACCGGCTTCTACAAGCCGAGCGGCGGCGCCATCCGCCTCACCCATGACGACGGCCGGCAAATCGCGCTGGAACGGCTCAACGATTTCCGCATCGCCAAGCAGGCCAAGGTCGCCCGCACCTTCCAGAACATCCGGCTGTTTCCCGGCATGACGGCGCTGGAGAACCTGATGGTGGCGCAGCACAACACATTGATGCGTGCTTCGGGCTTCACGTTTCTCGGCCTGATCGGCGTCCCCACCTATCGCGACGCCGAGAAGCAGGCGATCGCGCTCGCCACCGACTGGCTCAAGCGGATCAATTTGCTCGACCGCGCCGACGACGCCGCCGGTAATCTCGCCTATGGCGACCAGCGACGGCTTGAGATCGCACGCGCGATGTGCACCGAGCCCGCGCTTCTGTGTCTCGACGAGCCCGCCGCCGGCCTCAATGCACGCGAGAGCGCCGCGCTGAGCGAGCTCCTGCAATCGATCCGCAACGAGCTCGGCACCTCGATCCTCCTGATCGAGCACGACATGTCCGTGGTGATGGAAATCTCCGACCACATCGTTGTCATGGATCACGGCGTGAAGATCGCGCAGGGCACGCCGCGGGAGGTGCGCGACGATCCCAAGGTGATCGCCGCCTATCTCGGCACCGACGAAGATGAGGCCGCAGCCGTGATGGAGAGCGGGTCGTGACGTCGGCTTCCACACCCCTGCTCGCGATCCGCGGCTTGCGTGCCGCGTATGGCAAGATCGAAGCCCTGAAGGGCGTCGACGTCGAGATCAATTCCGGCGAGATCGTCGCCCTGATCGGCGCCAACGGCGCCGGCAAGTCGACGCTGATGATGACGATCTTCGGCAAGCCGCGCGCCCGCGCCGGCCAGATCCTGTACGAAGGCCGCGACATCACCGACGTGCCCACCCACGAGATCGCGCATCTGCGTATCGCGCAGTCGCCCGAGGGACGCCGCATCTTCCCGCGCATGAGCGTGGCCGAGAACCTCCAGATGGGCGCGGACGCCACCGCGTGCACCGATGCCGAACGCGAGGCGACGCTGGAGCGCGTGTTCACGCTGTTTCCACGGCTGAAGGAGCGCTACGTCCAGCGCGGCGGCACGCTCTCCGGCGGCGAACAGCAGATGCTGGCGATCGGCCGTGCCCTGATGAGCCGCCCGCGCCTGCTCCTGCTCGACGAGCCCTCGCTCGGGCTCGCACCGCTGATCGCGCGCCAGATCTTCGACGCGATCCGCACCCTGAACCGCCAGGACGGCCTGACCGTCCTGATCGTCGAGCAGAACGCCAACCACGCGCTCAAGCTCGCACACCGCGGCTATGTCATGGTCAATGGCCTGATCACCCTGGCCGGAACGGGCGCCGAGTTGCTGCAGCGCCCCGAGATTCGCGCCGCCTATCTGGAAGGCGGCCGCCACGGCTGAGCCTGTCCGGTGCCGGGGAAGCCGGGTTCGGTGCGGCTGAATGCGCCGAAATATCTGCGCCCATGCCCGTATTTTGCCGGTGACTTCTCCCGCAATTCATTCAAGAATGGCGCCGGTTTGAACCGGGCCAATCCGGCAACTTCCACAGACGATCACCCGCGAGGTATCTCATGAAATCACTGAAGCTCATCGGTCTGGCATTCGGCGCGTCGATTGCGCTGTCGGGCGCGGCATTCGCGCAGGATGTCACCATCGCAGTCGCAGGCCCGATGACCGGCGGCGAATCCGCCTTCGGCCGCCAGATGAAGAACGGCGCCGAAATGGCCGTGGCCGACATCAACGCCGCCGGCGGCGTCAACGGCAAGAAGCTCGCGCTCGACATCGAGGATGACGCCTGCGATCCGAAGCAGGCCCGTTCGGTCGCCGAGAAGATCGCAAGCGCGAAGATTCCGTTCGTCGCCGGGCATTACTGCTCGTCGTCGTCGATCCCGGCTTCTGAAGCCTATGCCGACGGCAACGTGCTCGAGATTACGCCTGCCTCGACCAACCCGCTTTTCACCGAGCGCAAGCTCTGGAACGTGGCGCGCGTCTGCGGCCGTGACGATCAGCAGGGCCTGATCGCCGCGCAGTACATTGCCAAGAACTTCAAGGGCAAGAACATCGCGATCCTCAACGACAAGACCACTTACGGCAAGGGTCTGGCCGATGAGACCAAGAAGGCGCTGAACAAGGCCGGCATCACCGAGAAGATGTACGAGTCCTACAACAAGGGCGACAAGGACTTCAACGCGATCGTCTCGCGCCTGAAGAAGGACAACATCGATCTCGTCTATGTCGGCGGCTACCACCAGGAAAGCGGCTTGATCCTGCGCCAGATGCGCGACCAGGGCCTCAAGACGATCCTGATGGCCGGCGACGCGCTCGCCGACAAGGAATACGCGTCCATCACCGGCCCCGCCGGCGAAGGCACGCTGTTCACCTTCGGCCCCGATCCGCGCAACAAGCCGACCGCGAAAAAGATCGTCGACGCCTTCAAGGCGAAGAACATCGATCCCGAAGGCTATACGCTCTACACCTACGCGGCGATGCAGGTCTGGTCGCAGGCGGCCAAGAAAGCCGGCACCACCGATGCCAAGAAGGTCATGGAGGCGATGAAGGCCGGCAAGTGGGACACCGTGATCGGCCCGATCGAGTATGACGCCAAGGGCGACATCAAGCAGCTCGACTACGTCGTCTACAAGTGGGACGCCAAGGGCGGCTACTCCGAGATCAAGGGCAACGGTACCTGAGACAGCGTGCCTGACCTTTCAACGATCGACGTCAACGCCCCGGTTCGCCGGGGCGTTTTCTTTCGCAGCACCGTCAGACGGCCGCCGCGGACAATTCGTCGCCCGACGCTTGCTGCGCCCTCCGGAGCGCTTGCAACAGGTCGTTCGGCCGAAACGGCTTTTGCAGACAGACGACGCCGTCAAGGCCCGGCGCCTCGCCCATGAAATCCAGCGCCGTCATCCCCGATACCGCCACGATCGGAAATCCGGGAGCCCGCTCACGAATGGCGGTCATGACCTCGATACCGCTGGTGTCGGTCAGGAAAATGTCGACAATCGCCGCGTCGAAAACGTCTTCGCCAAAGGCCTTCAGGCCGGCCGCGCCGCTCTCGGCTTCAACCACGTCATATTGGTTGACCCGAAGGACGATCGAGACCATGGCGCGGACGTCCTTCTGGTCGTCGACAACAAGGACACGGGGCATGGGAACAACTTCCGAATTCGTATCATTAATTGGTTCAATTCAAACGGCGGGGTGCGCCAAGGCAGTATGGGGGCGGTCCAGTAAAGCCAACCTTACTGATTCCCTATTCCGATTCCCTGTCCGAGTTAAGTAAGCTGTAACCCTCGGTTGAGTCGCGGGCATATCCCCTCGGGACACGCGCCCGGAGCCGGCTACCATGGAGGCCAAGGCCGAAGTACGAAGGTAGCCGGCCAATGAAGTCACGTGGACTACCCATGCCGACCCAACGAGAGGTCAACGTGCACGCCAGGAACGACCGAAGCACATTCCTTTCGACGTTGCCGGCCACGCAGAGCGATCGCACTGCAGCATTGGCGATCGTCGGGATCTCCGCGATCCTGTTCGCACTGGCCGTCCCCTTCGCAGGGACTCCGCTGATCCAGGTACCGGCCTTCGTGGCCAGCTACCAGTCGGCGCTCGCCGTCAACGACATCATCACCTCGGTCCTGCTGCTGTCGCAATTCGCCGTGCTGCGCAGCCGCGCACTGCTGCTGCTGTCGACCGGCTATCTGTTCACAGCTGCGGCGGCGGTGACCCACGCCCTCACCTTCCCGGGTTTGTTCGCGCCGACCGGACTGCTGGGCGCCAGCACCCAGACCACGGTCTGGCTCTACATGATCTGGCACGGCGGATTCCCCTTGTTCGTGCTGGCCTATGGATGGCTGAAGGACGGTAACGGCGGCAACAAGGTCGATGGACCGACCGAGCGCTCGGTCGTGCTCGCCGTCCTCAGCGTGATCGCCGCCATGATCGCCATCGCCTGGATCGTCACGGCACAGCACGATCTGCTGCCGGTCCTTTTGAAGGACGGCCGCTACACCACCACCATGATCGGTGTGGTATCCTTTGTCTGGTCCTTGAGCTTCGCGGCACTGATCACGCTGTGGTTCCGCAAGCCGCATACCGTGATCGACGTCTGGCTGATGGTCACGATGTGCGCGTGGCTGTTCGACATCGCACTGTCGGCCATCGTCAACATCGCCCGCTATGATCTCGGCTTCTATGCCGGCCGTCTCTACGGGCTTTGCGCCGCAAGCTTCGTGCTCGTCGTGCTCCTGATCGAGAATGTCCGCCTTCAGGCGAACACGATGGGCCTTGTCGGCCGGCTGCGCGAACAATCGGCGTCCGACCGCGACTATTACGGCAAACGCCTCGCGCTGTACGGCGCAGTGGTCGAGTCCTCCAACGATGCCATCATCACGGAGTCGCTCGACGGCCGCATCACGGGTTGGAACAGGGCCGCAGAGCGCCTGTTCGGTTATTCGGCGGCCGAAGCCGTCGGCCAATCGATCTACCTTGTGGTGCCGGAGGACCGAAGGGCCGAAGCCAGGGGTCTTCTCAACCGCGTCAGCACCAGCGAGTCGATTGCCCAGCACGAGACGGTCCGCATCCGCAAGGACGGCCGTCAAATCGACGTCGTCCTGAACGTGTCGCCACTGCGATCGGACAGCGGCGAGATCATCGGTGCATCCAAGATCGCCCATGACATCACCGAGGAAAAGCAGTCGCGCGAAAAGCTGCGCCGCGAAATCGAGGAACGTGAACGCATCTTCGAGACCTCGCAGGATCTGATCCTGGTCACCGACGGCTACGGCAATTTCGTCCAGGTCAGCCCGAGCGTGAAGGACATCCTCGGCTTCAGCCCGGAAGATTTCATCGGCCACAGCGCGACTGAGTTCATCCACACCGACGACCTCGAAAAGACGCGGAGCGAGATGCGCAAGGCCCGCCGCGGCCGGACCAAGCGCAGCTTCGAGGCGCGCTACTATCATTACGACGGTCACGAGGTGACCCTGAACTGGGTGGGCAACTGGTCAGAGCCGGTGAAGCGCCATTTCTTCATCGGCCGCGACCTCACCGACAAGCAGGCTGCGGAGGCCCAGTTCCGGCAGGTCCAGAAGATGGATTCGATCGGCCAGTTGACCGGCGGCGTCGCTCACGATTTCAACAACGTCCTCACCGTCATTACCGGCACGATCGGTATTTTGGCGGACGCGGTCGCAGACCGGCCCGAGCTTGCCGCCATCACCAAGCTGATCGACGACGCCGCCGAGCGTGGCGCGCAGCTGACCAAGCACCTGCTCGCCTTCGCCCGCAAGCAGCCGCTTCAGCCGCGCGAGATCGACGTCAACGCCCTGGTGCTCGAGGCCGGCAAGCTGTTGCACCCGACGCTCGGCGAGCAGATCACCATCATGCCGCAGCTCACCGAGGATGCCTGGCCCGCACTGGTCGACCCGGGGCAGCTGTCCACGGCAATCCTCAATCTCGCGCTGAATGCGCGCGATGCCATGCCCGACGGCGGCACCCTGGTGCTCGAGACCCGCAACATCTTCCTCGACGACGGCTATGCCAGCATGAACCCCGATGTCGTCGCCGGCAATTACGTGATGATCGCGGTCAGCGATACCGGCTCGGGCATTCCGGCGGAGCTGCTCGAGCGGGTGTTCGATCCCTTCTTCACCACCAAGGAGGTCGGCAAAGGCACCGGCCTCGGGCTGAGCATGGTGTTCGGCTTCGTCAAGCAGTCCGGCGGCCACATCAAGATCTACAGCGAGGAAGGCCACGGCACGAGCGTGAAGATCTACCTGCCGCGGTCCACCGGCGTGCAGGAGACCGAGTACGAACAGCTCCAGAACGTGCCGATCACCGGCGGTGACGAGAAGATCCTGATCGTCGAGGACGACGCGCTGGTGCGGCAGTATGTGGTGACCCAGGTCAAGAGCCTCGGCTATGCCGCGCTCGAGGCCGCCAACGCCGCCGAAGCCCTCGTCATCATCGATGCCGACAAGGAGATCGACCTGCTCTTCACCGACGTCATCATGCCCGGCAGCATGAACGGCCGCCAGCTCGCCGACGAAGCCGCGCGGCGACGACCGGAACTGAAGACGCTGTTCACCTCGGGCTACACGGAAAACGCCATCGTCCATCACGGCCGGCTGGATTCCGGCGTGCTGCTGCTGGCCAAGCCGTACCGCAAGTCGGAGCTCGCCAAGATGCTCAGGACGGCGCTGGCGAGTTGAGCGCGATGCGCGCGTGCGCTATCGCTGAGGCCGTGCTAGCCGCATGGAGTGCCGTCCTTGAAAAACCTCATCACCGATATCGCCGGCGTCCGCGTCGGCCATGCCCATGACGCGAAGCTGGCCTCCGGCGTGACGGCCATCGTGTTCGACGAGCCGGCGGTGGCGGCGATCGACGTCCGCGGCGGCGGCCCCGGCACACGCGAGGACGCGCTGCTCGATCCCGCCAATACGGTCGAACGCGTCGACGCGATAGCACTGTCGGGCGGCTCCGCCTTCGGGATCGAGGCCGGCGGCGGCATCCAGGCCTGGCTCGCCGAACAGGGCCGCGGCTTCCGCGTGCGCGAGGCGCTGATCCCCATCGTTCCGGGCGCGATCCTGTTCGACCTGCTCAATGGCGGCGACAAGGCTTGGGAGCGCTTTCCGCCCTATCGCGAGCTCGGCTTCGCCGCAGCGGCCGCCGCGGGGACGGAGTTTGCGCTCGGCAGCGTCGGGGCGGGCTTTGGGGCCACCACCGCGACGTTCAAGGGCGGGCTCGGTTCGGCGTCCGCCGTCACCAGCAACGGCATCAAGGTCGCGGCCATCATCGCCGTCAATGCGGTGGGCAGCGCCACCGTCGGCGACGGACCGTGGTTCTGGGCCGCGCCGTTCGAGGTCAACGGCGAGTTCGGTGGTCGCGGACTGCCCGACAAATTCACCGACGACATGCTCAAGATGCGCATCAAGGGCGGCCCTGCCGCAACCGAGCGCGAGAACACCACGATCGGCGTCGTCGTCACCGATGCGGTGCTGACCAAGCCCCAGGCCAAGCGGCTGGCGATGATCGCGCACACGGGCTTTGCGCGAGCGATCTATCCGGTGCATGCCCCGACCGATGGTGACGTGCTGTTCGCCGCCGCGACATGTGCGAAGCCGATCGATCCGATCGTCGGCATGACCGAGCTCGGCATGGTCGCCGCCAACGTGGTCGCTCGCGCCATTGCCCGCGGCGTCCATAGCGCAACCGCGCTGCCGTTCCCGGGCGCGCAGTCCGCGTGGAATGATCGGTTCGGCTAATGCCTCAGAGCGTGCTTACACGCTCATCGACATGCTGGACGTCGCAGATCCCGACGATCCCTGCGTCTGGTTCTGCATCATCTGCGCAAACCAGTCATAGGGCGAATTGCCGGCGCCCGACCCATGCGAAGAGCTGGAAGCGCCGGGCACCGTCGTCGTCATCTTGAAACCATCGGCATAGGTGACGGTGGTGGTGCTGGAGCCGTCGGCACCGGTCGTCGTGGTCGAGGTCGACCCGCCGCTCGACGATGAGGACGAATTTGATTCGCTGCCTGACGCATCGCCCGAGCCGCTCGCGGCGTGCGCATGGTGGTGGCCACCGTGATGGCCACTGCCCTTCAGCGCCTTGGACATCTCGTCCAGGCTGACGCTGTCGTCGGAATTGCCATCGAGCTTGGAGAACACGTCGTCGGCCTGCGCGAGGTTGGTGCCACCGGCACCCAGCGCGTTCTCGAACTCGGACTTGGTGATCTGGCCGTCGCCATTGGCGTCGATCTGCGAGAACAGGTCCTTCAGCGCGTCGTTCCGGCTCGTCGATGTCGAGGACGTCGCGCTCGACGATGTGGAGCTGGTCGAGTCCGACGACTGGCTTTGTGCCGCGAACAGCGCATTCATGGTCTCTGGCGAGATTTGCGGGTATCGGCCGGCATTGACCGACGAGGTCGCGGTGCGCGTCGTGCTGTTGTCGCTGTCGATCGCGAACGGATTGGTCGACGCGCCTTGTGACGAACCCGCCTGTTGCGTCGAGGACGTTTTCGAGTTCGTCAGCGATTGAATGGCATCAAGCGCACTCGAGACGGCACCAAGCGCAAACAACATTGCACAACTCCAACCCATGCGGCATTGCCGCAGCCAATGTTCCGCCGTGAGGTCAGCAAGCGACGTGCCAACGCGAAAAGCTCAATGAAATCCGTATCCGTCGTGTCGTGCGAGGTGCGGGACCATCGGCAATTCATGCCGCCGCCGGCAGAAATTTCCGCCCACAGGAAGCTCACCCTCCCTGCATTGCCCGGCCGGGAGGCCCATGTTAGGCGAGGCCGTCAGCCTCTATGCCGCCCCGGGAAACCGCGCCATGACCCAAGCCTTCGCCCCCCGCCCCCTGGCCATTGCGCCTTCGATCCTGGCCTCGGATTTCTCCAGGCTCGGCGAGGAGGTCCGCGCGGTGGATGCGGCCGGCGCCGACTGGATCCATCTCGACGTGATGGACGGGCACTTCGTGCCCAACATCTCCTACGGCCCCGACGTCATCAAGGCGATGCGCCCGCACACCAAGAAGGTGTTCGACGCTCATCTGATGATCTCGCCTTGCGACCCCTATCTCGAGGCCTTCGCCAAGGCCGGCTGCGACCACATCACCGTGCATGCCGAGGCAGGTCCGCATCTGCACCGCTCGCTCCAGGCGATCCGCGCGCTCGGCAAGAAAGCCGGCGTCTCGCTCAATCCGGGTACGCCGATCAGCGTGCTCGAATATGTGCTCGATCTGGTCGACCTCGTGCTGGTGATGTCGGTCAATCCGGGCTTCGGCGGCCAGGCGTTCATCCCCTCTGCGATCGGCAAGATCCGCGACATCCGCGCGATGACGGCGGGCCGGCCGATCGACATCGAGGTCGACGGCGGCGTCGGCCCCGACGTCGCGGGAGCGCTCGCCGCCGCCGGCGCCAATGCCTTCGTCGCCGGCACCTCCGTGTTCAAAGGCGGCACGCAGGACGCCTACAAGACCAACATCGCGGCGATCCGCAACGCGGCCGCGAGCGCGCGCGGCGAAGCGATCTGAGCCACCACACTGTCACCTCGACACGACGGCAAGTACGACTGTTCTTGCCGCGTCGCAGCGCGCAATAGTTAAAATTGCAACCTCATTCCGTACTCCTCCGGACTTCCCTGATTCGCGCAAATCACTGCTAGTGATTCTTGCCTGTTTCGCGGGAGCACATCATGACGACGACCCTGGTTTGGACTGGCGTGGCGTTGTGGCTTGGTTTTTGTGCGTTTGTTGTGTTTGGCCCGTCGGCCGGACCAGTGCAGGTCCCGGCACGCTCGGCCAGTAACCTGCGTCGCAGCCGGATCTGACACCGTGCAATTCGCGCTCGTGAAGCGTCAGCCGAAACGCAGGTGTCGCATCCCGCGACGTCCGCATCCGAACCTCGACTATTTCTTCGGTCGGCTCGAACGCTCCGAAGGCGAGATGCGCGATGAACCGGGCGCCGAGACGACGGATCTCGACACCTCATTCCGGTCACCACACCGGCATTGAAATTCTGAATTGGACTCTGAACTGATGAAACCGCACTGCCCGAACTGCCTGAAGGAAATGACCAAAGCGTCAGCGTCGCGTAACCTCTTCAACTGCGAGCCCTGCCGCGAGATCATTCAATACTTCGGCGGCAGTCCGGATCACGGTGAGCCCGGCCCGCAGTTCTCCTGGCCGATCCGCCGCAAGCGCGTCGTCCACACCGCGCACGCGGCCTGATCTCTCCTAGCCCCATACCACGCCGGCGTCCGGTTTTGCCGCAGCCATCCGCGGCGGCCGCACCACGGTGACGGTGCAGGTCGCCTCGGCAGCCACCTTGGCCGAGACGCTGCCGAGCCAGGTACGCCTGAACGAATTCTGCCGCGCCCCGATGATGAGATGGTCGACCGAGTTCATCTCGGCGAATTCCAGCAGCGCCGTGGCGGGATCGACCGCCTCCAGCACGTGAACCGACAGCCGGCTCTCGTCGAGCTTCAAGGGCATCGCCCAGTGCCGGAGCGCGACGAGACGATCGATGTGCTTGTTGGAACCCTGCTCATCCAGCGTCTTGTCGACGGCGATGCGATTGAGCTTCAGCACGTTGACACAGGTGAGCCGTGCTGACGGCAAGGTTGCCAGGATGCGTTCCGTGGTGACCCGCAGCGCCTCGTTCAGCTCCGGCGCCCCCTCCACGGTATCGAGCGCGACCGCGACGATCGGGCTCATCGCCATTTGCGTCGCAAGATCTGATCTCGCACCCGGCTGCCTGACGTCAGGGTTGAACCGGCGGCGCCAGGCGACACTGAGGGGATCGCGCTTCATCCGCTCCGCGCGCGCTGTGAGCTTGACCTGGTCCGGATGGGTGAGATCGAAAGCGAGCTGAGCGGCTGTCGGATAACGCCAGTCCGGCTCGATCTCGAGGCATCGCAGCACCACCTCCTGGAGCCAGGGCGGATAGTCGCTGCGGAGCGCGCGTGGCGGATAAGGGTCGCGCCACAGCCGGCGCCGTATCGCGCGCAGTGTCTCACCCTCGCCGAAGGGACGTTCGCCGGTGGTGAAGAAATAGAGCAGCACCCCGAGCGAGAACAGATCGCTGCGCGGATCGTCTCGTACCCCGCGAAGCCGTTCCGGCGCCATATACGGCGCGGTACCGTAAGGCAGGCGGAACTCCGCCTGCAACAGATCGGGCAGATGGTTATGATGCGACAGGCCATAGTCGATCAGCACGGCCTCGCCCAATCCCTTCTCATCACCACCGCGGAACATGATGCTGCTCGGCTTGATGTCGTGATGGATCACGTTCTGCCGGTGCAAATCGGCGAGTGCGGTCGCGATCTTCGCGACGAGAAGCCGCACTTCGTCGTAAGGCAACGGCAGATCGGGCAGCCGCTTGTAGAGCGTGGTCCCTGCAATGCGCTCGATCACGGCATAGGCCTGGTGCGCGAAATCGCCGGTGCCGTAGCAGTGCGGCACATGGGGGCCTGTCAGCCGGGGCAGGATCATCATCTCCATCTCGAAGGAGACGATTGCCGCCGGGTCCTCGCCCTCCGAGGCCCGCGGGATCTTCATCAGCAGCAGCGCGTCGATGCCGGCATGCGTGACGGTCCAGAGCGTCGCCATGCCGCCGGCATGAACGCATTCGCCGATGGTGTAGCCGTCGATCACGGCGCCGGCTTTGACCAGGGGGATCGGCATCGGTCTCTAGCGCCCTTCCGACAGCCGGTCGGCGAGCCAATGTGGCAGGCCGTTCTCGCGGATCCGGTTTGCCGCGCTCGCGACGTCATAGGGCGCGCGGCAGTAAGTGATCTGGCATGAGGCCGTATCGAACAGCACGAAAGCCGCCGACGGATCACCGTCACGCGGCTGGCCCACCGCGCCGAGCACGGCCAGCCATTGCCGACCGCGCAGGAGCGGCACGGACACATCGGTCTTGGGCACGAGGCCCGTCATCTTCGCTGTCACCGACATCGAATAGAGCGCGGGCCGGTGAATGTGGCCGCAAAAGGTCACGTGGGCGGGGGTCGATATCAGGCTCCTGGCAGCGTCGGCGGTCGAGCGAATGTAGTGCCAGCGCTGGGGATGAGAGGCTTCCGAGTGCACGAACAGACGGTCGCCGTCCTCGACGAGCATCGGCAGTTCGGCAAGAAACCGGCGCTGCGCGGCGTCGAGCCGCCCGCGCGTCCATTCCATCGCAATCTGCGCCGCGCTGTTCATGGTCTCGGATGAAGAATTCACCGCCTGGTCGTGATTGCCGCGGATAGCGACGGCGCCCTGGGCGACCAGATCCATTGCAGTATCCACGACCCATTCCGGATCGGCACCATAGCCGACGAAATCGCCGAGCATGACGAACCGCTCCGCACCCTTGGCGCGGGCCACCTTCAGGCACGCCTCGAACGCCTGCCGGTTGCCGTGGATATCCGAGAAGACAGCGAAAAGCACACACCCTCCACCCTCAAATTCCTATTGGACGCCGATAAAGCCAATTTGAGGGAGGTCAACAAGATGCGCCAGCGCGGGGCGGTTTACCAGCGCCACACGGGATACGATGGTGAAGGGCCTATTGCTCGTCCTTGGGCGGCATCCGGGGCGGTGGCAGCGGCGTGAAGACTGCGCCCTGCGCGCCGGCCGGCGGGGCATTGAACTCCCCGGTCGAGGAATCGCCGCCGCTGGTCTCGAGGATGACCTTGGGCGTCACATATTCCCGGACCATGTCGATCAGACTGCCCTCGCCACCGCCGAAATCCGCCGCGCGCCCGCCTTGCGGATGGCCTGCCGCGATCTCGTTCTCGGCCGCATGGGTCTTGTCGGCCAGGGTGTCGTTGTACGGGACGCGGAAGGCGCGCGGGATGCCGCTCGGACGATGATCCTCGTCGAGTTCTTCGACCCAGAGATAGATCGAGCCTGGATCGCCCTCCAGCGAATGCGGCTCGACGATCCGCGCCTTGAGCAGCTTGAAGGCGGTGGGCAGCCGGTCGGTGCTGGCCCAGCCCAGCAGCCCGCGCATCTCGGTGAAGCTGACGACATAGAAGGCACTGGTCACGACCACCGCGACCGCCTTCAGCGACCAGTGCAGCCGTGCATAGACCAGCACGACCAGCAACAGCGCACCGATCACGGCATAGGCGATCGACAAAGTGAGGATGACCGTCTGCAGATTAATCACGGCGGATCCTCTTTACGTTCGCGCTCACACCGGTGCTCGGGTCGAGATCAGCCCCGTTGCGCCACTTGCTGCGGAACGTCTCCATCAGCGATTTCGGCCGCTGGCTCACGTCGATGACCTTGCCCTCGGCGTCGAGCCGGAACCTCACCGCGGTCTTCTCGTCGCCGGTGTGGTCGAGCGTGAACTTGTTGTCGAAGACCACCTGCGCGGTCGGATTCAGCTTCTGCACCTTCACATTGGCGGTCACGGGCTCGCCGGTCGTTGCGACGAAATGCGAGACGTTGACGGTGTATTCGCCGGGGACAATGCCGCGCAGCGTCACGATCTCCTCGCGGATGGGCGAAGCGATCTTCTTTCCGGCGACCATGATGAAGTCGTTGGCCCCGCCCCGGTCGTCGCGATCGAGCGTGAGGAAGCCGGCCTCGCGATGGCGATACCAGGCGATGTTGCCGGCGGGATCCTGCACGAACAGGTCGAGATCATCAGGATGGTTGTCCGGCCAGTCCAGCGTGATCATGAACTCGGCCTTGGAGTCGATCTTGCCCTCCTTGGCATCGGGGGAGACCGCGAGCAGCGCGAGGAAGAACAGGAAGGCGACCACCTGGAGCGCCTTGAACAGCATCACACCCAGCGGATCGAACGACTCCTCGCGCGGATAGAGACCGAAATCGTCCATCATGACGGCGTTCCAGCGCCCTTATTTCCAGCGCCGTGGCGCTCGAGAACCGGCGTCACGTAGGTCTCGGTCAACACCACCGCGTCCGAGAACACCCGCTGGGTCGCGGCGTCGAGCATGTAGTACTGGATGCGGACTAGTATGGAGCCGACAAGGCCCGCCAGCGTCGTGTACATCGCGACCGCCATGCCGTCGCTCATCAATCCCATCGAGGAGCGCATCGCGACCTTGTCGGCGGCATCCAGCCCCGCGATCGGCGCCAGCATGATGATGAAGCCGACGATGGTGCCGAGCAGGCCGAGCTTCATCAGCGTGTCGGAGACGAACGCACCGAACCCGTTGGAGCCGCGCAGGCGGTCGGCGAGCGTCCGCAGCAGCAGCGTCTGGTCGACCGGGCGATAGTCCTGTGCCGCGGCTTTCGTCACGAGACTGTCGATATGATCGCGCACCAGGCCGCGCGGCAGCGCGGACGTGCTCGCATCGAGCGCTCTGCTGCCGTCGGGAGCCGCCAGCACCGCGCGGCAGCGCCGTGCAGCCGCGCCCTCACGCGCGATCGCCCGTGTGCGCAGGAAGCAATGACCGCAGGTCAGGATATAGAGAACCGCGATGACGCTCGAAATGTAGGTCCGATCCGAGGTGAGCATCAGGTGGATCAGGCCGAAGCGCCACAGCAGCACGACCGCGAAGATCGACAGCCCGGTAAAAATCATCCAGAACAGCAGCGCGCTGCGCTCGGAGGGGTCGGTCGCAGTGTTCGCGATCGGTCCAATCGTCATCGAACTCATGCTGCACTGCTCCTGACCTGCGATTCCACCCCGATTAGATCAAAGCCGCCGTTTCCGGTCCAAAGACCCATGCCCAATCCGGCTTGGGAAATTTGCCCGAACTGCAATCCTGCCGTGCCTTGCAATTGGCAAGGCGCGGCGGCGTTGTTAGGCTGAGCTTACCAAACTTTGGGGTGATCGCATGCGCCTCGTGCTTCAGCTTGTCGCCCGCCTGCTTCTCATTGTGGCGCTGTGCCTTGGCGCAGCAACCATATGGGCCACGTTCGATGCCTATCGCAGCGTCGACCGCGCGACTGCGGCGTCCGCGCAACGGGTCGCGCAGGCCCTTCAGGGCCTTTACTGGCACGAACTCTTGCTGCGCAGCAGCAGGATGCGCGAGCATCTCGTACCGGTTCCGGAGTGGCGCACGCTGGAGACGATGAAACTGATCTCGCCCGGCGTCTGTGTCGAGTTCCAGCCCGCGACCGCGTTCGAGAAGCCGCTGTGCGGCCAGAGCCAGGGGATCGGCCGAACGCCGCCACGCTGGTTCGCGGCCATCGTTCCGATCTTCCTCGGCAGTCATGCCGAGGCGGTACGGCCCGTCAGCCCCCGCGCCGCAGCCGCCGGAACGGTCGTTGCGACGCCGGATCAAGCAGCCTCGATCTCGCTTGCCTGGGAATATATCCTCAACGTGATCGACGTCGCGCTGCTGATGGCGGCGGCGATCGCCCTGCTCGCCTCGCTCGCGATCGCCCACACGCTGGCGCCGGCGCAGGCCATCGTGCTTGCCCTGCAGCGGATGGCGCGCGGCCAGTATCGCACCAGGCTGCCGCGCTTCCGCTCGATGGAGCTCGCGATGATCGGGGGCGCCGTCGGTGCGCTCGGCGGCCGGCTTGAAGAGGCCACCGAACAGCGCGCGGCGCTGACGCGGCGCCTGATCGAGATCCGCGACGACGAGCGCCGTGCGCTCGCCCGCGAGCTCCACGACGAGTTCGGACAAAATCTCTCGGCCATCCTGGCTTTCGCCAACACGATCGAGATGGCGAGCACGCAGCAGAAGGACGGCGGCACCGCGCAGGATGCGCGCATGATCTCGCAGGCCACGCACCATCTGATGGCGTCGCTGCGCGATGCGCTCAAGCGCCTGCGCAATCCCCTGCCCGAGGAGCTCGGGCTCGAGGCCAGCCTCGTCAACCTCGTCGATAGCTGGCGCTCGCAGAGCGCAACGCAGCCGACCATCCAGCTCGACCTCAAAGGCGATCTCACCGACATCAGCGGCCCCGCCGCCACCACCGCCTATCGGGTCGCCCAGGAATGCCTGACCAACGCGCTGCGCCACGGTGCGGCGCGCGAGATCTCGTTGCACGTCGAGCGGTGCGCCGGCGAGGACGACGCACTGCTGATCCGCGTCGAGGACGATGGCGGCGGCGATGCGGCGCGCGTGGCGCGCTCGGCCGGCTTCGGCCTCACCGGCATCCGCGAGCGCGTGACCGCAGCCGGCGGCTCGCTGTCGATCCTGCCCGCGCGGCGTGGGCTGAGCGTCGCCGCGACGATCCCTCTCGCTGCGTGAGGCCGCCATGAGCGATGTCGCAGCAACAGGCATCTCGGTGCTGCTGGTCGACGATCACCCGATCGTCCGCCAGGGCTACCGACGCGTGCTGGAGAGCCAGGGCGATCTCCACGTCGTGGCGGAAGCCGACAACGCCGCTGATGCGTACTCCGCCTTCAAGGCGCATGACCCCGACGTGATCGTGATGGACATCTCGATGCCCGGCGCCAGCGGGCTCGAGGCGATCCGCAACATCCGCGCGCGCAATCCGCGGGCCCGTGTCCTTGTGTTCACCATGCACAATGAGGCGGTGCTGGTGAAAGCCGCCTTCAATGCAGGCGCCTCCGGCTTCGTCACCAAGAGCAGCGCGCCCTCTGCCGTCGTGAACGCGATCCGCGGCGTCGCGCGTGGCGAGCGCGCCATGAGCGACGACATCGCGCATGTGCTGGCCGACGACAGCCTGTCGGCAGGCTCGGCGCTGGATCAATTAGGCGAGCGCGAGATCGAGATCCTGCGCCAATTCGCCGGCGGCGCCACCACCGAAGAGATCGCGGCGCATCTCAATCTCAGCGTCAAGACGGTCCAGAACTATCACTACCTGATCAAGACGAAGACCGGCGCGCGGACGGACGCTCAACTGGTGAGGTTGGCTGCGGGGTGCGGGCTGACCAGGATCTAGCAGCAGGACTGCCGCACTGACTGGCATGACATGAAATTTCTCAATCTGCCGAGCGGAATGGAACAGAGGCTATTCCATTCAAGTTGATAGCGCAGCGTAGGAGAAGGTCATGAGTAAGGGTCATCACAACGCCGTCGCCCATCCTCCGATCATCACTGTAGGCGAGCTCATCGACGAGCTCTGCCGCCTGCCTGATACCGCCGTCGTCCACTTCCGCTGCCCCATGCTCGATCAGGAGCTGACATTCTATCGCCTTCGCAAGCGATCAAAGGACGACGTCGAAATCGCGGTCAATGCATATCCGGATAGTCCGCCGGTCGTACCGGGATCCAACGGCAATTTTCAAGCGCGCAAACATGCGGCAGCTTCGCGCCCGGTTCGCGACGGCGCCGCTCTTCACAAGGCGCGAGAGTAAGTCAGGCGGGTCTAACCGGCCTTCAGCCCACGCAGCACCAGCGCGAGCGTCGCGTCGACGCGCGCGGGCAGTTCGGCATCCTTCCATTCGTCGGCATGGGCCGGATGATGGAAGCGGCAGGTCGCGTCGAACAGCGCGCGTGCCGTCGTCTTGACGTCGTCGACGGCAAACACGCCCTGCTTGACGCCGTCAGCCAGGATCGCCGCGATCTGGTCGACCATGGTGTCCTTGTGGCACTTGACGGCCGCGCAGGCCTCGCGTGCCAGCGTCAGATAAGTCTCGAACATCTCGGGGTCGTCGAGCACGCGCGAACGCTTGGCGGCGAACAGCGTGCGCAGCCAGCGATCGAGGCGCGCGGGCGCAGGACCCTGCTCCTCGGCGATCGCGAGCAGCGGCGCGTCGATGCGGTCGAGCCAGCGCTTGGCCACAGCCTCGCGCAGCGAAGCCTTGCTTGGGAAATGGCGATAGACGCTGCCGTGGCTCACATCGAGCGCGCGGGCAACGTCGACAACGGTAGCCTTGGCAAGTCCGTAGCGCCGCAAGACGTCCTCCGTGACCTCGAGGATCCGCTCCGGCGTCAAGACAACGGCTTCGTTCATGCCAGCACCATGTTCCCGTTCAGGGTCCAGTTTACCCGGCGATGGAGGCTTACCGAAGCGCCCATACCGGTCGGTTCGGAAAGCGTCTCGCCTTAATGAGGCAGTTTTGCAGCCTGCGCCGCGATCTGGCGCGCGACCAGCAAATTGAGCCAATGCCCAATCGTGCCGGTGAAGTTGATGATTTCGGTCGTCATTTTCTTAAGTCTCCATTCGTCCGCGGTCCCCACCCCAAAATTACGCGCCTTGATCCGTCGTTGTTTCGGACCTCGTGCTCCCCGGGAGGGATGACCGCGGGACGCCCAATCGGAGCGTCCGGGAACGGATATACAAGGCTCGATGACAGATTTCAATATCTGTTATTCAATGATCCGTGAATGACAGCTAATTTCTGCGGCCGGCGGCGTGCCGCCTAGCCCGACGGTTGCCCTTCCCAGCCTCCCATCATTTGACTTGGCAGATACGCTGCTAAACCCTGGATACAAAAGGTATTTTTGACGCCCGCCGCCTTCGGTCACCCTGTCAACGCATGCTCCGCGAAAGCTGAGAAATCCCTGAGGAGCGGATGATCGCAACGTGATCCGCCTTTCACCCCGGCATCAGGGCGGGTTACGCTGCGGCACCAGCCCTACGAACAAGAAACGGATCCGCCCCATGCCCATCGTCAACCGCATCGCCGCCCTCTCCGATGAAATGGCCGCCTGGCGCCATGACCTGCACGAGAATCCGGAGTTGCTTTACGAAGTCCACCGCACCGCCGGCATCGTCGCCGACAAGCTGCGTGAGTTCGGCTGCGATGAGGTGGTGACGGGTATCGGCCGCACCGGCGTCGTCGGCGTGATCCGCGGCCGCAAATCCGGCTCCGGCCGGACAATCGGCCTGCGCGCCGACATGGACGCGCTGCCGATCATGGAAACCGCCGATGTGCCCTATGCCTCGAAGATCCCGGGCAAGATGCACGCCTGCGGCCATGACGGCCACACCGCGATGCTGCTGGGCGCCGCAAAGTACCTCGCCGAGACGCGCAATTTCGACGGCACCGCGGTCGTGATCTTCCAGCCCGCAGAGGAAGGTGGCGGCGGCGGCAAGGCCATGGTCGAGGACGGGCTGATGACGCGCTGGAACATCGAGCAGGTCTACGGCATGCACAACATGCCGGGCCTCCCCGAAGGCCATTTCGCGACGACGGCGGGCCCGCTGCTCGCCTCCTCCGACAACATCCGCATCACTGTCCGCGGCAAGGGCGGCCACGCCGGCGCCACGCCGCACCAGGCAATCGACAGCGTCCTGATCGGCTCGCAGATCGTCAATGCGTTGCAATCGATCGTCGCGCGCAACATCGATCCGCTAAAATCGGCGGTGATCTCGGTGACGCAATTCCATGCCGGCACCGCCTTCAACATCATTCCCGAAACCGCCGAACTCAGCGGCACCGTGCGCACGCTCGACCCTGACGTGCGCGATCTCGTCGAGCGCCGCATCGGCGAAGTCGCCGACAGCGTCGCCCGCGCCTATGGCGGCTCGGCTGAGACGAAATATTCGCGGATGTATCCGGTGACGATGAATCATGCGCGCGAGGCCGGCGTCGCCGCCGACGTTGCCCGTGACATCGTCGGTACTGAGCGCGTCAACGACCGCATCATCCCGATGATGGGCGCGGAGGATTTCTCGTTCATGCTGGAGGCACGTCCCGGCGCAATGGTGCTGGTCGGCATGGGCGACAGCCCGGCGTGCCACCACCCGGCTTACGTCTTCAACGACAACATCCTCGGCCACGGCGCCTCGTTCTGGGTGCGCCTCATCGAAACGGCGATGCCGGCCGGCTAACGTCGATCTCGGGTGGGTCAGCCTCCAGGATTGCGCTGAGCGTAAACCGCTCGGCGTAACCCACCCTGCGACGTCTACGCCTGTACCACCTCGTGCCGCATCACGAACGGCGCGAGCAGCGTGTGCACCTCGCCCGCAACGATGTCGCGCTGATCGGCCGGCAGCCCGGCAAGCGTTACCGTCGCGATCGAGCCGTGACTGCCGTGCGCGCCGACCTTCACCTTGCAGTCGATGCCGCGTGCGACGATCGGGGTCAGCACCCTGGTGAACACGCGCTGCGCCGCGTCCCAGCGAAGTTGCGGCTTGAACACCTTGCCGACGCCGGTCACCGGCATCGGGTCGATCGGAATGACCTGCACCGGCACCGCGGCGCGCTCCGGCGTGCGTTCGCGCACCCACGTCTCGAGTTCCCCGGGCTCGACCGATGCGCCGGGCTTCAACTGTACGTACCCCACCGGCAGCTCACCGGCATAAGCATCGGGCTGGCCGACCACCGCGGCAAAGCCGACGGCGGGATGACGGAACATGATCTCCTCGATCGGCGCCGGATCGATGTTGTGACCGCCGCGGATCACGAGGTCCTTGGCGCGGCCGGTGATCCAGAGATAGCCGTCGGCGTCCAACCGGCCGAGATCACCGGAATTGACCCAGACCTTGTCGACGAAGGCGCCCGTGTTGTGGGCATCGTTGAGATAGCCGCCGAACACGCCGGGCCCGGCCATGATGACGACGCCGATCTCGTCGGGCTTGCAGTCGCGGATCAGGTTGCCGTCGGCGTCGAGCTGCACGATGCGGACGCGCGCATAAGGCATGGGAAGGCCGACCGAGCCGAGCCGGATCGGTCGCGACGGATAGGCCAGCGTGTGCACGCTCGAAGTCTCGGTCATGCCGTAGACCTCTACCACCGGCAACCTGAGCTTTTCCTGGATCGCAGAGCCGACCGCAACCGGGATCGCCGAGCCGCCGCCGGCTGCATATCTGAGACTGGAGATATCCGCATTCCCCGGCGGCACCGCGAGCGCTGCGGCGAGCACCGTCGGCACGCTCGACAGCGCCTCGGGCCTGAAGCGCTCGACCAGGCCCCAGATGTTCTTCACGGCGTTGGGATTGCGCCAGCCGCTCGGCGACAGCACGACCAGCGAGCCGCCGGCGGATAGCGTCAGCAGCACCTGCGTCAGCGATCCGCCGACATGAAACAGCGGCATGCCGAACAGCATGTTGGCGCCGGGCTTCGCCTTCAGCAGCAGGTTGAGCGCCCAGGCCTGATAGACCTGGTTGGCATGCGTGTGCCGCACCAGCTTTGGCGTGCCAGTGGTGCCACCGGTATGGAAATAGGCGGCGATGTCGCTGCCGAGAATCTTGCGCCCGCTGATAAGCCGATCGGACGGCTGCTGCTTGATCAGATCGTTGAACGCAAAAACTGCCTTGGCGGGATCGCCGCCGCCCGCCACCTGCACGATTGCCTTGAGGTGCTTGAGCTGCGGGCGGATCTGCTCGACCTTCTGCCAGATGTCGGTGCCCGGCATCGGCCCGAGCGCCACCAGGATTTTCGTGTTCGCCGCTTCCAGAATTTCCGCGATCTGGTGCGGCTCGAGCAGCGGGTTGACGGGATTGGCGATGCCGGCAGCCTCGGCGCCGAACAGCGTCACGAAGGCGTCGGGCAGCAGCGGCAGCATGAAGGAGATGACGTCGCCCTTCTCCGCACCGAGCGCGTGAAACATGTTGGCGGCCTGCGTGACGCGCGCGATCAAGTCGCGGTAGCTGACCACGAGCGGCGTATCGGCCGGATCGGCATTTTGCAGAAACTGGATCGCAGCCCCGTCGGGGTTGCGCGCGGCCCCAAGCTTGATCGCATCATAGGTACTCTCGGCCGCAACGCGATCGGCGTAAGGGACCTGCTCGAAGGCTCGGACCTCCTCGTCCGTCAAAAGCTCGGGATAATCTTTACCAATGAGCCGATCGAGCGCGTGGATGCCCGCCATGGAATTCCGTCCTCCCTCAGATCTCGTCCCTCGCCGCCTGTCTTTTTGACATTGGTTCAACGGGGCCTCGACAGATTGACCCGTCGAGCGCGACCACAATGATGGATGATTTGGCGTTCGTCCATTGCCTGCCGGCTGTGGCGATGAACAACGCCTGACAGGCCTTTGAACCTCCCTGCCCGATCCGGGTACCAAGATCAGGGATTGGATTCATCTGCCAGCGTCCTGCCGCAAGACTTGAGGTGATCATGACTACGCCCAAGCGGGACCGCACCACGCGATTGATCTTCGCCTTCGCCATGGCCGCGATGGTCACCCTGCCGAGCGCAGCATTCGCCGAGGGCCAGTTCGACAAGATGCGCGCCAAGATCGCGGCCTTCGTCGGCGACAAGATGGAAAAGCTGGGCGGGTCGCGGGTCATCTACGTCGTGGACAGTGACGCCTTGCGCGAAAGCGTCGTCACGGATCTGCGCGACGACGTCTACAAGATCTTGCACGACGGCCATATCGCCTTCTCCAATCTTGCCATCCGCGATGGCGGCGTTGATGTGAAGATCGCGGACGCCAGAGGTCGCGACCAGCTCGCGCGCAAGCTCGCCTCCGCCGCGGAGGGACTGCCGTCACACGTGGTCTCTGTGACTGACGGCGGCGATGGAGCGATTCGGCTCGCGCCGACCGATGCCGCGTCCAAGGCTCGGCTGAACGAACTGGTCGAAGATTCCATCGCCATGATCGAGCAGCGCCTCAAGGACGCGGACGTCCAGCTCGTCAGTGTCGTCCCTGACGGGACCGACCGCATCCGCATCTTCCTGCCCGGGGTGACCGACCCCGAGCGCATCACCGCGATCTTCGCCCGGAAGGTCAAGGTCAGCTTCCACCCGATCGATGCTTCGATGTCCGCGGAACAGGCACAATCCGGCACGCCGCCCGAAGGCTCGGAAGTCCTGCTCGGATTCAAGGACAAGCGGCCCTATCTGGTCGTCAAGGACAGCTCGAAGGACAGCGCGCTCGACGGCGAAGACATCAGCTATGCGGCGCCGGGCTTTGCGGCCGGCACCAAGGATCCGGTCGCCCAGTTCCGCTTCAACGGGCGCGGCGCGCGACGTTTTGCCCATCTCACCGAAGAGAGCGTCGGCAGAGCTCTGGCCATCGTACTCGACGACAAGGTGATCTCCGCTCCTGTGATCCGCGAGCCCATCACAGCCGGCTCCGTCCAGATATCAGGCAATTTCACCCTCGAGGAGGCCAACAGCGTGGCCATGCTGCTGCGCGCCGGTGCCCTGCCCGGACACCTTACGCTCGTCGAGCAGCAGGTCGTCCAGCCGGGCGCCAAGCCATAGGACTTGCTGGACGGCCTTTTTCGTGCCGACCGCCCCTCCGGACGCCACGTCCTGCCTCGGGCCCCCGCCCCGAATCACGTTGTGCGCCGGGATCATGCGCGCAACCAACGGGCAATTGCCGAAACCGCCGATCAGGCTAAAATTTGTCCCTTGCGGCAAGGCGACCGAAGGCCTCATTTCAAGCGGTCGTCATTCGATTTCGGCTATAGGTGTCGCGGATACCGACCAGGACTGAAGGCCTTACGCGGGATTAGTACCATGCCGTCCGGCAGTGCAGACATTTCCTCGATCCTCGACCGCATTCTCGACGCGGCCACGGATAACCTCAGGATCGCGAAGATCCTGGTCCAGATCGGCCTCGATCCCAACAACGTCACCTGGGACGCGATCTTCAACCGGCTGCTGGAGATCTTCGTCCACAACATCACGCTGGCCAATCTGTTCGCTACGATTGGCGCCGGCTTCTTCGTAGCCACCCTCCTGATGCGGACGATGGTGCCCCTGCGCGTCGCCAACATGATCGGCTGCGCCTTCTTCGCCATTTTCGGTGCGCTCTCCGCCAATGTCTCGACGTTCCTGCTCTATCTCCTGATGCTTCCGATCAACGCCTTGCGCCTGCGGCAGATGCTCAAGCTGGTCAAGAAGGCGCGTCATGCGGCGGAAGGCGACATGTCGATCGAATGGCTCAAGCCGTTCATGACCGAGCGCAAATACCGCCGCGGCGACACGCTGTTCAAGCTCGGCGATCCGGCCAAGGACATGCTGCTCACGGTCACCGGCAAGTTCCTGGTCAAGGAGATCGGTGTCGAGATTCAGCCGGGTGCGCTGATGGGTGAGCTCGGTTTCCTCACGCCGGATAACCGGCGCACCGGAACGATCGAATGCATCGAAGACGGCCAGGTGCTGACGATCACCTATGACCGCCTGCTCGAGATCTACTTCCAGGATCCGCAGTTCGGCTATTACTTCCTGGTGCTGACCAGCCAGCGCCTCCTGCAGAACATCGATCGCCTGCAGAAGCAGCTGGCCTCGGCACGGTCCGCGACCACGAACAAGATCGCCTGACGAGGCTAGCTCAGCAGCAGCGCCATGCCCGGATCGCCCTTCTCCATCGCGCGCTGATAGGCCGGACGCGCACCAATGCGGCCGAGATATCGGGCCACGTTCGGACAGCGCGTGAGGTCATAGGGCTGGAAATAGCGCATCGTCGTCAGCGAAAAGCCGGTCATGATATCGGCCGTGGTGAAACTACCGCCCGCCAGATATTCGGCATTGCGCACGCGGGCATCGACCAGATCGAAGGCGCGGTCGACGCGCGCCTTCGTCGCCGCCAGCATCGGATTGTCATCAGTGAGCTTGAGCCGGTTCAGCAACATCAGGCGGCCCATGCCGGCTTGCAAGGTGCCGTTGGCGAAGTGAAACCAGTACAGGAATTGAGCGAAGCCGGGATCATCGGCGCGGAGCATGAGGCGACCGTTGCCATACTTGGCCAGGATGTAATCAACGATGGCGCCTGACTCGGCGAGCACGAGGTCACCGTCGGTGATGACGGGTGCTGCTCCGATCGGATGCAGCGCCTTGTAATCGGGCGGCGCCAGCTTGGTGACGGGGTCGCGGGCATAGCACTTCAGCTCGTAGGGAATCCCGAGTTCCTCGCAGAGCCAGACGATGCGTTCCGATTGCGATTTGCCGAGGTGGTGTACGGTGAGCATGACGTCTCCCTGCGATCGCGAGCTGGATCGGTTGTGACAGAGTATCCTAACCTGTCATTGCGAGCGCAGCGAAGCAATCCGGACTGCTGCCCGCGGCACGATTCTGGATTGCTCCGCGGAAGCCTGTCATCGGGCCGCGCGTTGCGCGGCCCCGTTGGCTCGCATTGACGAGCCGAGCGGAAGCCTGCCCTACCCGGCCTCGTCCGTCACCATGCGCGCGACCACGCGGTCGCGGCGGATGAAGTGGTGCCAGAGGGCTGCGATCAGATGGACCGCAATCAAGGCCAGCAGCACATAGGCAAAGAAAATGTGGCGGTCCTCAAAGGCATCCGCCGCCGCCTTGTCCGGAGAGGTGAATTGCGGCACGTGAAACAGGCCGAAGAAGTCCGAATAATTGGTCGCACGCGCGCCCGAATGGGCCCACCCCAGCATCGCGACCAGGATGACGACGAGATAGAGCGCGCCATGGCTGACATGGGCCGCGACCTTCTGCCAGCGCGAGGTCTCGGCCGGCAGCGCCGGCGTCGGGTTGAGGGCGCGCCAGACCAGGCGCAGCGCCGTGAGCAGCAGGATCACATAGCCGATGTCGGCATGGATCGAGCGGTAGAAGAACTTGTCGGCGCGCGCCGGGATGTGGTTCATCCACCAGCCGAAGCCGATCATGCCGATGATCGCCAGCGCCAGGCCCCAGTGAAACCACCGGGCGACGCTGCCCCAGCTGGTCGTCGTGTTTCTGATCATGTCGGCTCCCGAAAATTTGCGGATGTCCCAACCGCAGCGCAGCACGGCTGCTGATAGCGGGAACAGGCGGCAATCACGAAATTGAATCGTTCCAAACTGGCCGTCGGGCACCTCGGCCGCAAAACCGCCCCAAAAACCGAATGGTAACCATGGCGGGCTAGGGTAACGACGTGACCAATTCCCCGACGATCCTGGTATTCGATTCCGGCCTTGGCGGGCTCACGGTCCTCCGTGAGGTCGTCGCCGCGCGACCGGATGCGCATTATACCTACGTCGCCGACGACGCCTTCTTCCCCTATGGTCACCACAGCGAGGACGAGATCATCGCCCGCGTGGTGCCGCTGATGGGGGAGCTGATCGGCACCCATGATCCTGATCTCATCGTAATCGCCTGCAATACGGCGTCCACCCTGGTCCTATCGCACTTGCGTGCCGCTTATTCCGTGCCCTTTGTCGGCACGGTGCCGGCGATCAAGCCGGCCTGCGCCCGCTCGAAGACCCGCCGCGTCTCGGTGCTCGGCACCAAGGGCACGGTGAAGCGCGAATACACCAAGGCGTTGATCCGCGATTTCGCACTGGGATGCGAGGTGACGCTGGTCGGTTCGCCCGAATTGGCCTCGCTTGCGGAGCGTGAGCTCAGTGGCCACCCCATCAGCGACGGCGACATCCTCGCCGAGCTCGTCCCCTGCTTCGTCGGCGATGCCGCGGACGCAGGTGCGCGCACCGACACTGTGGTGCTCGCCTGCACGCATTATCCGCTGCTGCTCGATCGGATGAAAAAGCTCGCGCCCTGGCCGGTGGAGTGGATCGATCCAGCGCCGGCGATCGCCCGCCGCGTTTCGGATCTGCTCGGTCCGCCCACCTGCGGCATCGCGCAGTCCAGCGCCGAGATGATCTTTACGTCGAACCGCGTGCATGGCCTCAGCGCCACGCTGACCCCGTTCTTCGGCGGGCGCGCAGTCGCCTGACTTTTCGCAGACACGGCGCGCTGCTAGGCTTCGCCGTCGTCATCAGCGCACAGGTCATCCCATGCCGGTCCCCGCAACGCCGCTCAATCGCCTCCGCCAGATGTGGAGCGAGGGGCGCCCCGCCTTCGGCGCGATTGCGACGATCCCGAGCGTGCAGATGGTGCAGATCATGGCGCGCTCGCTCGACTGGATCATCGTCGATCTCGAGCACGGGCCGATCGGGCTCACCGAAGCGCATGCGATGATCGCGGCGACAACAGGCACTCCGTGCACGCCCCTGGTGCGGATCGCGGCGAACGAGCCGTGGCTTGCGAAAGCGCCGATGGACATCGGCGCCTTCGGCATCAATTTCCCGATGATCACCAATCGCGACGAGGCCGAGAAAGCGGTGCGCAGCGTGCGCTATCCGCCGCGCGGCGATCGGCTCTGGGGTCCCTTCCATGCTCCATTCCGCTGGGGCCAGTCGATGCCTGACTACATGGCGTCAGCCGACGACGAGATGATCTGCATGATCACCATCGAGCATGTCGATGCCGTCAACCGCATCGACGAGATCATGGCAACGCCGGGCATCGACGTCGCGGTCATCGGTCCCGGCGATCTCGCCACCTCCATCAACAAGCGCGGCCAGATGGACGATCCGGAATTGCGCGAGCTGATCGCGCGCGCCGAGGCCGGCATCCTCAGAAGCGGCGTGCCGATCGGCGGCGTGGCACGCAGCGCCGACCAGGCCAACGCCCTGATCGATCGCGGCTACCGCGCGATCGCGCTCGGCTTCGACTGGTCGCTGTTCCAGCGCGGCATCATGGCGGCGTTCGACGGGATCAAACGCTGAGCTGTGGCCCCAGCTCTTGAGGCTTGCCGCGAACGGCAGTGCTGCTAGGGTCGGCGGCCTTTCGCCGTCCCCCACGTCAGCCCGCTGGAACCGACATAACGATGCGCGGTCAACCCAAGAACATTTCGCTGCCGCGCCGCCTGATTATCGACCTCATGCGCGCGTCGATGGACGTGCCGTTCGTTTCACAGTCCCGCTCGCTCAATATCGGCCCCCTGCTGGAGGCTCGCGCTGGTGCGGCAGCGCCCGCCGGCTGGGCGGCGATGTTCGCCAAGGCCTTTGCGCTGGTGGCGAGGGACGAGCCGATCCTGCGCACCGTCTACGCCAAATGGCCCTGGCCGTCGTTCTACGAGCTCCCCAATAGCGTGGCGTCGGTGGCCATCGCCCGGGTCGAGAACGGCGAGGAATGCGTGATGCCGCAGCGAATCGCGGCCCCCGAGGCTATGGCGCTGTCCGCGATCGATGCCGAAATCCGGCGCGCCAAGAACGCCCCGATCGACGACGTCCCGATGTTCCGCAAGATCATGCGGGTCACCCGGTTACCGCTGCCGCTGCGGCGGCTGTCCTGGGCCGTAGGGCTGAATTTCGGCCGGCAGCGCGGCAATTGGTTCGGCAGCTTCGCGGTCAGCTCTGTGGCCGCCTATGGCGGCGGCGAGATCCATCCCATTACCCCTGGCCCGTTCATCCTCACTTATGGGGGGGTCGAGCCCGACCAGACCGTCCGTGTCGTGATCCGTTGGGACCACCGGGTCACGGATGGCGCCCCCATCGCACGGGTCCTGACCCTGATAGAACAGGTCCTGAACACTGAAATTGCTGCCGAATTGCGCGCGGCCGGCCCTAGGCCGATCCGGGCTGTCGGGACGTGATCCGGGCCTATTCGCATTGACAGCGAACCCCAAACTCCCCTAAAAGCCCACTGCTCGCGGGCCGATTTCGGCCCGCGAAGCGTTTCGCGACCCGTGGTCCACTCCCTTAAGCTTTGGGGATCGGACCTGTCAGTGCCGGGCTAGCCCGTCACCCAGGAGGGCGCGTTTCCTCAAACCATGCAACCGAAGAGGACGCGATGACTAAGCGCAGTGAGGCGAAGTACAAACTCGATCGCCGTATGGGCCAGAACATCTGGGGCCGCCCGAAGAGCCCCGTGAACCGCCGCGAATACGGCCCCGGCCAGCACGGCCAGCGCCGCAAGGGCAAGCTCTCGGACTTCGGCGTGCAGCTGCGCGCCAAGCAGAAGCTGAAGGGCTACTACGCCAACATCAGCGAGCGTCAGTTCCACGGCATCTATGTCGAGGCCAGCCGCCTCAAGGGTGACACCGGCGAGAACCTGATCGGCTTGCTCGAGCGTCGTCTCGACGCGGTCGTGTACCGCGCCAAGTTCGTCTCGACGATCTTCGCCGCCCGCCAGTTCATCAACCACGGCCACATCAAGGTGAACGGCCGCAAGGTCAACATCTCGAGCTACCAGATCAAGGTCGGCGACGTGATCGAGGTGAAGGAAGCCTCCAAGCAGCTCGCCCACGTTCTCGAAGCAAGCCAGCTCCCCGAGCGCGACACCCCCGACTATCTCGAAGTCGACCACGGCAAGATGACCGCCAAGTACGTGCGCATCCCCGGCCTCTCCGACGTGCCGTTCCCGGTGCAGATGGAGCCCCATCTGGTCGTCGAATTCTATTCGCGCTAAGATCTGAATATCGAAAGGCCCCGGTTCGCCGGGGCCTTTTTGCTTAAGAGCCACATTTCAGTGGCCGCACAGCCTATAGGAGCCGTCGCATGCTCTACACCCCTCCCCCTGTTGATCCCAAGGCGCCGCCGGTGCGCATCAACCTGCTCTCGGACACGCAGACCAAGCCAACGGCTGCGATGCGCGAGGCGATGGCGCGGGCCGAGGTTGGTGACGAGCAGGTCGGTGACGATCCGACCGTGAATGCGCTGTGCGAGCGCGTGGCCGATCTGATGGGCAAGGAGGCCGCGGTCTACATGCCCTCCGGCACGATGTGCAACGTCACGGCGACGCTGGTGCATTGCCGGCCCGGAGACGAGATCCTCGCGCACGAGACCGCGCACATCATCGCCCGCGAAGGCGGTGCGCATGCCGCGATCGGCGGTTTCCAGGTCACGCAGCTCAAGGGGCCCGACGGCCAGTTCACCCCTGAGACGTTCCGCAAGGCGCTGCACCCGCGCACGCGCTACCAGCCGACGCAGACCGTCGTCAGCGTCGAGCAGACCGCCAATATCGGCGGCGGCACGATCTGGAAGCAGTCCGCGCTCGACGAGATCGTCGCGATCGCCAGGCAACATGGACTTGTCACCCATATGGACGGTGCGCGCCTGCTCAACGCCACCGTGGCGAGCGGCGTCTCCCCGCGCGACATGACCGCCGGCTGGGATTCGGCCTGGATCGATTTCTCCAAGGGTCTGGGCGCTCCGATCGGCGGCGTGCTCGCAGGCACGCGTGCCTTCATCGACGCGGTGTGGCAATGGAAGCAGCGCCTCGGCGGCTCGATGCGGCAGGCCGGAATCTGCGCGGCCGCCTGCATCTACGCGCTCGATCATCATGTCGAGCGCCTTGCCGACGACCACGCCAATGCGCGGGCGCTCGCGCGCGGCCTGTCACAGATCGCAGGCATCGAGGTACAGGAGCCCGAGACCAACCTGGTGTTCTTCAAGCCTGAAGGTGCCGGCGTTGCCGGCGACAAGATGGTCGCGGCACTGCGCCAGCGCGGCGTGACGCTCGCGATGATGGACGGCCGCATCCGCGCCTGCACCCATCTCGACGTCAATGCCAGCCAGGTCGAGGAAGCGATCGGCTATGTCAGAGAGATCGTGCGCGGGGCGTAATCACCGGCCCATTGCCTGATAGATCAGCGTCTTCAGATCGAGCTGAATCCGACCGCGCTGCGACGGGGTCTGCACCATGAAGATCCCGAACAGATCGTCTTCGGGATCGATGAAGAAGAAGGTGCCGCCGACGCCGTCCCAGCGATATTCGCCAAGCGGCCAGGACGTGCCTGATGGCACCGACGTACGCACGGCAAAGCCGAGGCCGTAGCCGCTGGTCTCGCCTGGATAAAAGTTCTTGTCGCGCTCGACATGGGTTTCGGGGCCGACGTGATCCGACGCCATCAATGCGACGGTTTCCGGCTTCAAATAGCGTCGCCCGTCGAGGGTGCCGCCATTGAGCAGCATCTGTGAGAAGCGCGCGTAGTCGCCGATGGTACCGACGAGGCCGCCACCGCCCGACTCCCACCGCAACGGGCTTTTGATATCGCGGATCTGTGCCATCGGGCTGAGCGCGCGATCCGTCGGCATCGGCTCCGCGATGCGCGGCCACTTGGCGGGGTCGGCGACGTAGAAAGCGGTGTCCTTCATCCCGAGCGGGTCAAGCAGCCGCTCCTTGGCGAACTCGAACAGCGATTTACCCGATATCACCTCGATGATGCGACCGAGCACGTCGAAGGAGAGGCCGTAATCCCAGATCGTGCCGGGCTGTTCGGCGAGCGGCAGCGTTGTGATCTTCGCGACCAGCTCCGCATTGGTCAAAGCCTTGTTGTCGAACAGACCAGCGTCGGCATAGAGCTTGTTCACCAGGTCCCCGTCATAATAGCCGTAGGGGATTCCGGCGGTATGGCGCATCAAATCCTCTATCGTGACCGGACGTTTGAGCGGCTCCAGTTCCAGCGAGACCTTGTTGTCTTCGGCTTTCCTCTCGACGCCGACCTTCATGCCGGCAAAGGCCGGAATGTACTTCGAGACTGGATCGTTGATCGCGAGCTTGCCCTCCTCCACCAGCATCATCGCCAGGACGGAGGTGACCGGCTTCGACATCGAATAGAGCCGGAAGATCGTGTCCGCGCTCATCGAAATTTCGGTCGCGACGTCGCGGACGCCGAAATTCTCGTGATAGACCGGCTTGCCGTGCTGCTGCAGCAAGAGGATCGCGCCCGGAATCTTGCCGGTCGCGATCTCGTTCCTGATGTAATCGGAGACTTTGGCGAGGCCCTCGGGCGTGAACCTGTGTGCGCGGCCCTCGGAACCCGCCTGCGCACCGGCGACGCCGAACAAGAGAACGAGCGCCGCGATCAGCGCGCGGCGCCCGCGCATGTCAGTTTTCCATGGCTTCATAGACCAGTTGCTTCAATGTCCGTTGGATGCGCTGGCGCTCTGTCGGGGTCTGTTCCAGCAGCACGAAGAACATGTCCTGCTTGCGGTCGATCACGAAATAGCAGCCGGAGGCGCCGTCCCACTTCAATTCCCCGAGATCGCCGGGCGGCGGCGGCTTTGCGTTGCCGGGATCGGTACGGACGGCAAGGCCAAGGCCGAAGCCGAAGCCGTCGCCAGGGAAATAGAAATAGTCGCGATCGACGCCGGAGCCCGGGCCGATCTGATCGGTCGTCAGCTGCTTGAATGTCTCGGGCTTGAGGATGGTCTTGCCGTCGAGGCTGCCGCCGTTGAGCAGCATCTGCGCAAAGCGTTCATAGTCGGCCATGGTCGTCACCATGCCGCCGCTGGCGAACTGGATCTTCTTGGCGACCGTCGGATCGTTGATGCGGCCGACCCGGAAATCGCTGTCGTTCGGCACCGGCTGCGCCAGCAGTTTCTGCTTTTCGGGGTCGGTGACGAGGAAGCCGGTGTCGACCATGCCGAGCGGCCCGAGCAGCAGGTCCTGCTCGATATCGAGCAGCGGTTTACCGGCGGAGACTTCCATCACGCGCGCCAGAATGTCGGTGGAATGACCGTATTGCCACAGCGCGCCCGGCTGATTGTGCAGCGGCAGTTTGGCGATGCGCTCGGCGAACTCGGCGAGGTCGAAATCGCCGTCATAGATCTTGGCGGCGCGATAGGCCTTGCGGACCAGACTGTCGCCGTAGAAACCATAAGTGACGCCCGATGTGTGCGTCATCAGATCCTTCACCGTCATCGGCCGGTTCGGCGGCACCAGCTCCAGCGATTTGGTGCCGTCATCGGCCTTCTTCTCGACGCCGACCTTCACATTGGCGAAGGACGGGATGTATTTGGAGACGGGATCGTCGAGCTTGAACTTGCCGTCCTCGATCATCTTCATCGCGACCACCGAGGTGATCGCCTTGCTCATCGAGAACAGCCGGAAGATCGTCTTGTCGGTGATCGGCGCCTTGCTGACCACGTCCTGCACGCCGAAAGCCTCGTGATAGACCGGCTTGCCGTGCTGCTTGATCAGCACGGTCGCACCGGCAATCTTGCCGGTCGCGACCTCGTTCTTGAAGAACTCGCTCACCTTGGCGAGCTTGTCCGGATTGAAATGCGCGCCGGCCGGAATCTCGTAGGTGCCCTCAGCGCGCGCAAGCGACACCGTACCGAGCGACACAAGCGCACCGCAGACCAGCGCACGTAGTCCAAAACGTAAAATCATATCCCCTCCCCGGAACATGGCTGGCCGGAGTGTACTGACCACGTCATCAGGCACAAGGGCTGCCGTAACGTGCCAAAACGTCCGTGTGGAGGACCGCGCTTGCCTCCGAGAAACAGCAGAATATGACGCGAGTGACCGAGGGGGCCGTCGGCAGGGTGTCGATCGTCGCGTGGACCGCAATCTTCGCGGCCCGGTCGGCAGGAAAGCGATACACGCCGGTGGAGATTGCGGAGAATGCCAGCGAGGTCAGCCCATTGGCCTGCGAGATCTCGAGCGCCCGGCGATAACAGGAATTGAGCGCCTCGGCCTCCCCGCGGTCCCCGCCATACCAGACGGGGCCGACCGCGTGGATCACATGCCGTGCCGGCAGGCGATAGCCCTTCGTGATCTTGGCATCACCGGTCCGACATCCACCGAGCATCCGGCATTCAGCCAGCAGCTCAGGCCCCGCCGCCCGATGGATCGCACCATCGACGCCGCCCCCGCCAAGGAGCGACGTGTTGGCCGCGTTGACGATGGCGTCAACGCTCAGCGTGGTGATGTCGGCAACGATGACATCGAGCTGGACGTCGCCGATCCGGCGCGTCAGCACCGTCACGGATCAGGCCGCGACGACGACGCCCTTCTCGGAGAAGAGCTGCTGCAGTTCGCCGGCCTGGAACATCTCACGGACGATGTCGCAGCCGCCAACGAACTCGCCCTTCACGTAGAGCTGGGGGATGGTCGGCCAGTTCGAGAATTCCTTGATGCCGTTGCGCAGTTCGGCGGATTCCAGAACGTTAAGGCCCTTATAGCCGACGCCGATATGGTCGAGGATCTGGACGACCTGGCCGGAGAAACCGCACTGCGGAAATTGCGGCGTACCCTTCATGAACAGAACCACGTCGTTCGACTTCACTTCGTTGTCGATGAATTCCGCGATGCTCATATCCGTGTCCTTCTGGGGCGGAGCCCGTAACAATATCTTCGGGCCGGCTCAGCCGATCTAACCCGATACCTGCCTATATATGTAGCCCAAACCGTTGTGCATCCAAAGTAAAATGGCGGCGAACAGCCCCGGGACATCAGGCTACGGCGGCCCCGCCGTCATTACATGATGGCACGAATATCATCACTTGGGAGGACTTTCATACCGTAACGGAGCCCCTATCTAGGACGAACCCAGGTTTTGGAACCTGATATCGCCAACAACGTTCTCTTGTCCTGTCTGGAGAAAAACGTGACGAAACAAGCCTCCGCTACGGCCGCCCCGCCGCTTTCGTCACAATCGGCCACTCCGGATGGCCTCGCACAGGGGCTGGAGACCGCATTTCTCGCCGTCCGCAACGAGACCGAACGTCGGGCCGCACCACTCTCGCCCGAGGACCAGCAGATCCAGTCCATGCCGGATGCGAGCCCGGCGAAATGGCACCGGGCCCACACCACCTGGTTCTGGGAGCAATTTCTGCTCGGCGAACATGCCCCTGGCTACCGGCCCTTCCACTCCGATTTCGCTTTCCTGTTCAATTCCTATTACGTCAGCGCCGGCCCCCGTCATGCCCGCAATCATCGCGGCGACATCACCCGGCCCAGCGCCAACGACGTCGGCGCCTACCGTCGCCATGTCGATGCGGCGGTCACCAAATTCTTCCGCGAGGCTGGCGAGGACAAGCTGCGCGAGGTGGCGCCACTGGTCGAGGTCGGGCTCAATCACGAGCAGCAGCATCAGGAATTGATGTACACCGACATCCTGCACGCCTTCGCGCAGAACCCGGTCTATCCGGCTTACGACAAGGACTGGCGCTTTCCGGCCGCGACACGCACTGGCGACGACTGGCTGATGCTCAACGAAGGCATCCACACTGTCGGCCATGCCGATGACACCTTTCATTTCGACAACGAGAAGCCCGCGCACCGCGCGCTCGTCGGCCCCGTCAAGGTCGCGCGCAATCTCGTCAGCAATGGCGAATGGCTCGCCTTCATGCGCGACGGCGGCTACGCAAAGGCAACGCTGTGGCTGATGGACGGCTTCGCCGCGGCCTCCAAGGAAGATTGGCAGGCCCCGGGCCATTGGCGCGAGGTCGATGGCGGATGGCAGGTGATGACGCTTGCCGGCCTCAAGCCGGTCGATCCGGACGCGCCTGTCTGTCACATCAGCTATTACGAAGCCGACGCGTTCGCGCGCTGGGCGGGAAAACATCTGCCCACCGAGATGGAATGGGAGGTCGCGGCACGCGCCGGTCAACTCAACGACGCCTTCGGCATCGTCTGGCAGTGGACGCGTTCTTCATATTCGCCCTACCCCGGCTACCGTGCCGTCGAAGGCGCGCTCGGCGAGTACAACGGCAAGTTCATGGTCAACCAGCTGGTGCTGCGCGGCTCGTCGCTGGCAACGCCGGATGGTCACAGCCGCGTCACTTATCGCAACTTCTTCTATCCGCACCACCGTTGGCAGTTCACGGGACTGCGGCTCGCCGACTACGTCTAGAGCATGATCCGGAAAAGTGTGTAGCGCTTTTCCGAAAAGATCATGCTCCAACAAAGACCTGAAGCGCGACCTCGTCGCGCTTCAGATTCTCATCCGACGACAACCGCGCGCCGGACAGCGCGTTCAGGAGAGTATCATGAATGTGCACGCCAGCGCTTTGGCCGAAGCTCATCTCCCCGACGAGCAGACGACCGCGTTCGCTCGTGAGGCCATCGAGGACCTCTCGCAGCAGCCGAAGAAACTGTCGCCGAAATATTTCTATGATGCGACCGGGTCGGAGCTGTTCGAGGCGATTACGCGCCTGCCTGAATACTATCCGACGCGCACCGAGCTTGCGATCCTCAGGGAGCGCGGCAGCGAGATCGCAAAGATCATTCCCGAAAATGCGGCGCTGGTCGAGTTCGGCGCCGGTGCGACCACGAAGGTCCGCCTGCTGCTCAACCAGTCGAAATTCGCGGCCTACGTCCCCGTCGATATCTCCGGC
This sequence comes from Bradyrhizobium manausense, assembly GCF_018131105.1. Lineage (NCBI taxonomy): Bacteria > Pseudomonadati > Pseudomonadota > Alphaproteobacteria > Hyphomicrobiales > Nitrobacteraceae > Bradyrhizobium > Bradyrhizobium manausense. Next base: position 231,242 of record NZ_JAFCJI010000003.1, read on the forward strand.
GATTTCCTGCAGGCGCAGGCCAACGGGCTGAAGAGGGATTTCCCTTCGCTCGGCATCTATCCGGTCGCGGCCGATTTCACCACACCGTTCGAACTCCCCAAGGCAGTCGCGTCGATGCCCAAGGTCGGGTTCTTCCCCGGATCGACCATCGGCAATTTCGAACCGCACGAGGCACAGGCGTTCCTGAAGAGCGCGCGCAAGATCCTGGGCAAGGGCGCGCAGATGATCATCGGCGCCGACCTTGAGAAAGAGGAGCGCGTGCTCCACGCCGCCTATAACGATGCGGCCGGCGTCACTGCGCGCTTCAACCTCAATGTGCTGGTCCGGATCAACCGGGAGCTCGGCGGCAATTTCGACCTCTCCGCCTTCACCCATGGCGCGATCTACAATCACGACCGACACCGCATCGAGATGCATCTGATCAGCCGGAAGAGCCAGACCGTGCGGCTGCTCGGGACCAGCTTCTCGTTCCGGCCGGGCGAGAGCATCCACACCGAGAACAGCTACAAATACAGCCTCGAGCGTTTTGCTGCGCTGGCGCAAGGCGCCGGCTGGCGGGTGCGCGAGAGCTGGACGGATGCGGCCAGGATGTTCTCGGTGCATGCGCTGGAGGCGGCGGAGTAATAGCTCCGACGCATCAACGTTCCTCGGTCTCTTCCGGCTTCGATCCGAGCGACACCGATTCCCACACGGCGACGACGATCATGATCACGCTCGTCGCGACCGACAGCCATAAGGGCGAGAGATCGGCGGCGAACCAACAGAGCGCCAGCAGCAGAATGATGCCGACGCCGTGGGAGAGCTGGAGGAAACCGCGAATCGAGTGCTTGAACAGGATCGTGCCGACCAGAAACACCAGCGGACCACCGATGGTGCTGATGATGGTGCGGACGTCGGAATGTCCGGTCGGATGCTTCAGCACAAGCTCGTCCGAGACCGCAGTCAGGATGATGCCGGCGACGATCGGCATGTGCAGATAAGTGTAGGCGAGCCGCGCCAGCCGCCCGGATTCGGCTGATTGCGAGATCCGCTCGGAGCCGGCCTCGGCACCCTTGTGGAAATAGACCCACCACATCGCAATGCTGCCCACCAGCGCCGCAACGAAGGCCAGGATGTTGTCCGCGGTCCAGTCCAGCTCGGCGAAGGTCGCACCGTTGACGACGACGGCTTCACCGAGCGCGATGATGATGAAACCCGCACAGCGCTCGGCCATGTGGCCGCCCTCGACGGCCCAGGCTTCGACCGACGAGAAACCCAGCTTCGGCACCCAGAAGCGCACCGCGGGTGAGACGTATTCGATCGTGAGCGCAACGATCCAGAACCACAGCCGCTCCTCGCCATGGGCGAGGCCGCCGAGGATCCAGAACACGGCCGAGCCGCAGAGCCAGATCAGGATGCGGATCGCGTTGTGCCGCACGGCGGTGCGATGGCGTGGGGTCGCAAACAGCCAGAATGCGGTGCGTCCGACCTGCATCGTTGCGTAAGCGATCGCAAACCAGAGGCCACGGCCGTCGAACGCGGCCGGGATCGTCGTCGATAGCACGAGGCCGCCGAGCATCATCAGGAAGATCAGGATGCGGACCGGCGTCAGCTCGGGGTTGAGCCAGTTGGTGACCCAGGCGGTGTAGACCCACACCCACCATACCGCCAAAAACAGCAGCGTGACCTCGACCGCGCCGAGTGGCGTGAAGTGGTGCAGCAGCGTGTGCGAGATCTGGGTGACGGCGAAGACGAAGACGAGGTCGAAGAACAGCTCGGCGTTAGTGACGCGGCTGGGCTGGTTCGGCACGATCACGCGAAACATCGCGCCGCGCGGATTGTCCGCAGCCATCATCGCCCCCGTCGCGCGATCAGGTCAATCAGGTGCCGGGTACGCCGGTTTGCAGCGCCAGCGCATGCAACACGCCGCCCATCTGGCCCTGCAGGGACCGATAGACGATCTGGTGCTGCTGGACGCGGGACTTGCCGCGGAAGGATTCCGAGATCACGGTCGCGGCATAGTGGTCGCCATCACCGGCGAGGTCACGGATGGTCACCTCGGCATCGGGGATCGCTGCCTTGATCATCGCCTCGATATCGTGGGCGTCCATGGGCATTCGGGTCTTGCTCCTGTGTCGGCTTACAGCCTCGGCGTCGAATCGCTTGCCGGGGTCCCCTCGCCGGCGGGCCAAACTTAGCGTGAACGGCCTTCTACGTCACGCTTTCAGGCACTATATCCCTGATCCCATCAGGATAAAGGCACGACAAAGTGCCACGCGCGGCAGATTGATCGAAAAGGCGTGAATTCATGAAGCTTCCAGGCCCCGACCACCCCATCACCATCACCCAGAACCCCCGGCGCATCCGCGTGACGGCAGGTGATATCGTGATTGCCGAGAGCACCAGGGCTCTATCGCTGAAAGAGGCCAAATATCCGGCGGTGCAATATCTGCCGCGGGAGGATGCCAATATGGCGCTGCTGGAGCGCACCGAGCGCACGACCCACTGCCCCTACAAAGGCGACGCCAGCTATTACAGCATCAAGGCCGACGGCAGGACGCTCGACAACGCCATCTGGACCTACGAGACGCCCTTCCCCGCGATGACCGAGATCGCTGGTCACCTCGCATTCTATCCTGACAAGGTGAAGATCGAGGAAGTGGGGTAGGCTCTGCTGTGCGCCACCGTCATGGTCGGGCTTGTCCCGGCCATCTACGTTCTTGGCTAATCGCGGATGCGCAAAAAATGCGAATGCCCGGGACAAGCCCGGGCATGACTGCTGAGAATGCCGACGCAGCCTTGCTACGCCCTGAAGATCGTGAGCCCGAGGATCAGCAGTATCAGGAAGATCACGACGAAGATGTAGAACAGGAAGCGGGCGATGTCGGCGGAAGCGGCCGAGATGCCGGTGAAGCCAAGCACGCCAGCCACGATCGAGACCAGCAGGAAGATCAGCGCCCATTTCAAGATCGTCATCGCCAGCTCCCCAGCATTGGCCGCCGCGATCGGCGGTCTCAGATGTTTCGGAAACCCTAACCGCATTGCCCGGAACTGGTTCCTAAGCGCACGACGAAAGGTTGTCTTGGCACAGACTACCCTTGCTGAATTGAGTTCCCGGCGGCACAGTCCGGGCGAGACAGAAACGCGACCGGGGCGACCATGACAACGATGTCACATTCTGCGACGATGGGCGCAGAGACGCATGCCGAGCCGAAGGCCAAGACGCGCAATTTGTCGCTGGACCGCGCCCGCACCTTCCTGACGCTGGTGGTGCTGTTGCATCACGCCGTCATCCCCTACACCTATTTCGGTCACACCGATCCGAAGTCCTTCTTCGGCTTCGACATGGTCGTGCTCGCCACCGACAGCTTCTTCATGGCGATGTTCTTCTTCCTGTCGGGCTTGTTTGCGTGGTCGGGAATTGCACGCAAAGGGCCGGCGAGCTATTTGGCAGACCGCGTCCGGCGGCTCGGCATCCCGTTCGTGATCTGCGCATTCACGGTCATACCGCTCGCGTATTACGCCATCTCGCTGCGGCTCAATCCCGAGATCGGATTTTCACAGTTCTGGTGGACCACGATCACGAAAGGCCCGTGGCCATCAGGCCCGATCTGGTTCCTCTGGGTCTTGTTCGCGTTCGACTTGATCGCATGCCTCCTGTACCGGCTGTCGCCCAACCTGCTCGACCCGATCAACCGCCTCTCGCTGCACGGGCGGCGCCGACCCGCGGAGTTCTTCGCGGTCATGCTGGCCGTGAGCGCTGCATTCTATGTGCCCGGGCTGATGTATTTCGGACCGAGCAACTGGTTCGAGTTCGGCCCGTTTTCGGTCCAGCACGGGCGCGTGATGCTGTATGCGACCTACTTCTTCTTCGGCGCTGGCATCGGCGTCGCAAACATGGATCGCGGATTGCTCTCGGCTGAGGGCAGAATGGCGAAGGTGAGCTGGGAGTGGCTGGTCCTGGCAATCGTTCCGTATTGCCTGCTTTGGGGGCTGATCTTCATCAAGCGAGAGATCCTGGGGAATCCGTCGCCGCTGCCGAACTGGTATGAAGGAATCTACGCTGTCTTCGTGACCATCTTCAGCGTGGCCATCATGTTCCTGATCCTGGCCTTCTTCCAGCGGTTCAGGCAATCAGGCTCAGCCAAGCTGCTCGATCCGATGCAGTCCGCCGCCTTCGGCATGTTCCTGGTGCACTATCCGATCACGTTGTGGCTGCAATACTGGCTATTCGACTACAATTTGCCTGCCATCGCGAAGGCTTTCACCGTGTTCGTGCTGACGGTGATTTTCAGCTGGGCCGTGACCGCTGCCTTGCGGACGATTCCCGGCGCGACGCGGATATTGTAGGACACGTCCTCTCCAAGCGTCATTGCGAGCGTAGCGAAGCAATCCAGACTGTCTCCGCAAACGGATTCTGGATTGCTTCGCTACGCTCGCAATGACGGAGAAACCGCCTTACGCCGCCTTCCCGCCCATGTAGTCCGGCAGCCAGCGCTCGTGAGAAGTCCGCAGGCTCTCGATCGTGACAGGCACCTCGCCTGCGATCGCGATGGCGTCGCCACCGGTGGTGCCGATCCGCACGCAGGGCACCTCGCAGCCGCGCATCTTGGCGAGCACGCGGCCGGCTTCCGTTTCCGGCACGGTGACGAGATAGCGCGCCTGATCCTCGCCGAACCAATAGGCCTGCGAGACCAGCGAGGTAGGCGCCGCCAGCAGCTTTGCGCCGATGCCGCTCGCCATCGCCATTTCGGCGAGCGCGACCAGCAGGCCACCATCGGAGAGGTCATGCACGGCGGTCGCGGTGCCCGCATGGATCATGCCGCGCACGCAATCACCGTTGCGCTTTTCGGCGGCGAGATCGACCGGCGGCGGCGCGCCCTCCTCGCGACCGCAGATGTCGCGCAGGTAGACGGACTGGCCAAGCCAGCCATGGGTCTCACCGACCAGGAGGATCGCTTCGCCCTCGGCCTTGAAGGCGAGCGAGGCTGATTTGGTGAAATCGTCGAGCAGACCGACGCCGCCAATCGACGGTGTCGGCAGGATCGCGCGGCCGTTGGTCTCGTTGTAGAGCGAGACGTTGCCTGACACGACCGGGAAGTCGAGCGTGCGGCAGGCTTCCGAAATGCCCTTCAGGCAGCCGACGAACTGGCCCATGATTTCGGGCCGCTCGGGGTTGCCGAAGTTGAGATTGTCGGTGATTGCGAGCGGCTTGCCGCCAACGGCGGTGATGTTGCGCCAGGCTTCCGCGACCGCTTGCATGCCGCCCTGATACGGATCGGCCTCGCAATAGCGCGGCGTGACGTCGACGGTCAGCGCGAGGCCCTTCGGTCCGTCCTGCACGCGGACGACGGCGGCATCGCCACCGGGACGCTGCATGGTGTTGCCGAGAATGACGTGGTCGTACTGCTCCCAGACCCAGCGCTTGCTGCACATGTCGGGCGTCCCGATCACCTTCTCCAGCGCCGCACCGAGCGCCATCGGCGCCGGTACCTCGCGCGCGTGCACGATCGGCAGCGCAGCGGACGGGACATGCGGACGGTCATAGAGCGGCGCCTCGTCACCGAGCTCCTTGATCGGCAGATCGGCCATGACGTCGCCGCCATGCTTGACCACGAAGCGCTTGCTCGGCGTCGTGTAGCCGACGACGGCGAAGTCGAGGCCCCACTTCCTGAAGATCGCCTCGGCTTCCTTTTCCTTCTCGGGCTTGAGCACCATGAGCATGCGCTCCTGGCTTTCCGAGAGCATCATCTCGTAGGCGCTCATGCCGATCTCGCGGGTCGGCACCGCATCGAGATCGAGGTCCACGCCGAGATCGCCCTTTGCGCCCATCTCGACCGCCGAGCAGGTGAGCCCCGCCGCGCCCATGTCCTGGATCGCGATGACGCAATCGGCTTCCATGATCTCGAGGCAGGCCTCGAGCAGCAGCTTCTCGGCAAAGGGATCGCCGACCTGCACGGTTGGGCGCTTCTCCTCGGACTTGTCGTCGAACTCGGCCGACGCCATCGAGGCACCGTGGATGCCGTCGCGGCCGGTCTTTGAGCCGAGATAGACGATCGGCATGTTCACGCCGGAGGCCGCCGCATAGAAAATCTTGTCGGCATCGGCGAGACCGACGGCCATCGCGTTGACGAGGATGTTGCCGTCATAGCGGGTGTGGAAGCGCACCTGGCCGCCGACGGTCGGCACGCCGAACGAATTGCCATAGCCGCCGACGCCGGCAACCACGCCGGAGACGAGATGCCGTGTCCTGGCATGCTCGGGCGCACCGAAGCTCAGCGCATTGAGGCAGGCGATCGGGCGCGCGCCCATCGTGAAGACGTCGCGCAGAATGCCGCCGACGCCGGTGGTCGCGCCCTGATAGGGCTCGATGTAGCTCGGGTGGTTGTGGCTCTCCATCTTGAAGACCACGGCCTGGCCGTCGCCGATGTCGATCACGCCGGCATTCTCGCCCGGGCCCTGGATCACCCAGGGCGCCTTGGTCGGCAGGCCCTTGAGATGGATGCGCGAGGATTTGTACGAGCAGTGCTCGTTCCACATCGCCGAGAAGATGCCGAGCTCGGTGAAAGTCGGCTCCCGTCCGATCAGCTTCAGGATGCGCTCGTATTCGTCGGGCTTGAGCCCGTGGGCGGCAACCAGTTCGGGGGTGATCTTGGGTTCGTTCTTCATGGCTTCAGGGGCTTTCGGCGGCGGTTTGGCCGTTCTTAGGAACATCGGGGGCGTACGAAAAGCCCTTTATGGCGCATTTTCCCGCTGTCCCACGTTTTGCAAGCGGGGTCGGCGGGAACGGGAATTGCAAGGCGCTGACGGATCGGATTTAAGGGCTAAAGACCCGTAATTGAAGGCCCATTTCCTTGCACGAATTGACCAAAGTCCCCTCCACCCGTCGTCCGGACCTGCATGTCGCCACCGAGGGCGAGTTCACGGGCTGGCGGACCTGGATTCGCGACAGTTTTGAGAGCCATATCGGCCCGTTCTGGCACAAGATCGAGGGTGACGGCAGCGTCCACTCGGCGTTCCGGGTCGAGAAAAAGCACCTCAACGGCTCCGGGAACGTCCATGGCGGCTGCTTCATGGCGTTTGCCGACTATTGCCTGTTCGCGATCGCGACCCACGAGCTGGACGGCCCGGCCGTGACAACCAATTTTGCCTGCGATTTCCTCGACGCGGCCCGCGAGGGCGAACTGGTCGAATGCACCGGCGAAGTCTCGCGGGCCGGCGGCTCGCTGATCTTCCTGCGCGGCAAGCTGACCTCGGCCGGCCGGCCGCTGTTCACGTTCTCGGGCACGATCAAGCGGGTCAAGCGGAAGCCGGCACTGCCGGCAAACGCATAGCTCGACGCCTTCCCTTTTCGCGCCCCCTCGCCCAGACTTGCGGAAAGCGCGTTGGCGCGGGGGAGCAGAAACAAGGTGCCGCAGACCACGACAGGCCGCATAGCGGACGCAGCGTCGTCGTCACCACCATCCATCACCGTCAAAGGCGCGCGCAACTGGCGTGATTACGCGTTGCTGTTCGCACTCGCCTGCTGCTGGAGCTCGACCTACCCGCTGGCGAAGCTGGCGCTTCCCACGATCCCGCCGATCACTTTCATCTCGGTGCGCTCACTGATCGCGGCCGCCTTCCTGTTCGCGATCCTGTGGATGCGCGGCGTCAGGGTCCCGACCGACATGAAGGCGTGGAAGCTGTTTGCGACACAGCAGCTCATCAACTCGACGGTTCCGTTCCTGGTCATCACCTGGTCACAGCAATATGTGCCGGCATCGAACACCGTGGTGCTCGCGTCGACGACGCCGATCTTCGCTTTCCTGATCACCTCGCTGATCACCCGGCACGAGCCAGCGACGCTGATGAAGCTCGCAGGCGCGATCCTCGGTCTCGCCGGCACGATCGCCATCATCGGGCTCGATGCGTTGCGCGGCTTTGGCAGCGAGATCGTGGCGGAGATCGCGATCCTGCTCGCGACCATCTCTTTCGCCTGCGCAACGATCTTCGGCCTGAGGCTCTCCGATTACGACCCGATGGTGGTGGCGGCCGGCTCGCTCCTGTTCGGCGGCCTCCTGCTGCTGCCGCCGTCGCTGATCATCGACCAGCCCTGGACCCTGCATCCAACGCCATCAGCGATCATCGCCACTGTCGTCATGGGGATCGTCTCCAGCGCGCTCGGCCTGATGTTGTTCTACATGTGCCTCAGCCGGCTCGGCACGCTGACGACGAACGCGCAGGGATATCTGCGCATCCCGATCGGCGTCGCGCTGTCGGTGCTGCTGCTCGGCGAAAGCGTACCGTCGAACCTGGCGCTGGGCCTGCTGCTGGTGATGGCCGGCGTCGCGGCGATGACGGTGCCGGCGGAACGGCTGAAGCGCGCGCGTTAGATCGCCGCGAGCGCACGCTTCATCACGAGCAGGATTACGCAGCCTTTTCGAGGTGCGCAGTCAGCCCTGCGAACAGGCCGCGGCCGTCGGTGCAGCCCATGATGTCTTCGACGTGATTTTCCGGATGCGGCATCATGCCGAGCACGTTGCCCTTGTCGTTGACGAGGCCGGCAATCGAATGCGCCGCGCCGTTGATGTTGTGGCTTTCGTCAACCGCCCCGTCAGCGGAGCAATAGCGATAGAGCACCCGCCCCTCGCCTTCGATGCGCTTGATGGTCTCTTCGTCCGCCTCGTAATTACCCTCGCCATGCGCGACCGGCACGCGGATCACCTGGCCGGCATTGTAGCCGCGGGTGAACGGCGTGTCGGAGCGCTCGACGCGCAGATGCACGTCCTTGCAGATGAACTTCAGCCGCGCGTTGCGCATCAGCACGCCAGGCAGCAGGCCCGACTCGCAGAGGATCTGGAAACCGTTGCAGACGCCGAGCACGAGACCGCCCTTGGCCGCATAGTCGCGCACCGCATCCATGACGGGCGCCCGCGCCGCGATCGCACCACAGCGCAGATAATCGCCGTAGGAGAACCCGCCGGGCACGACAACGAGGTCGGTGCCCGCGGGCAATGACGGTTCGGCGTGCCACACCATCGCAGGCTCGTGGCCCGAGATCAGTTTCAACGCCCGCGCCATGTCGCGCTCGCGATTGATTCCGGGAAAGACGAGGATGGCGGCTTTCATGCTTCGGGTTCCCAGAGTAGCTGGAATCGGGTTGGCCCCGCGGGCCAATTCACGAGGAGACATAGCCATTTGACGGGGATTTTACCAGTGCTAGCCTTGCCGGACGGCCTTGTACACAGGCCATAGCAACGGCACGTCTGCCCAACGATTTTGCCCGGGATGGATGCCATGAATATCCCGTCACGGCCCGTATCTCCTTCCGAACCGGTGCCCACCGAGGGCGTCGTCGCGGCCGGCGCCTATGTCGACGGGCGGCGCGTCGCCAATATCGCCATCAGCGCGGCCTCGAGCTGGCGGGCCAAGCCCGGCCACGTGGTCTGGATCGGGCTGCACGAGCCCGACATGGCACTGCTAGGCGCGGTGCAGAAGCAGTTCGACCTGCACGACCTCGCCATCGAGGACGCCAACCACGCCCATCAGCGGCCGAAGATCGAGCAATATGGCGAAGCCCTGTTCATCGTGGCGCGCACGGCGCAATTGACCGAAGGCCGGATCGCCTTTGGCGAAACGCATATCTTCGTCGGCGAAGGTTATCTCGTGACGGTGCGCCACGGCGCCTCGACATCCTACACCACGGTGCGCGAGCGCTGCGAAAGCTGCCCGCGGGCGCTCGCCCGCGGTGAGGACTACATCCTCTATGCGATCCTCGATTTCATCGTCGACAACTACTCTCCAGTGCTCGAGAGCATTCACGAGGAAATCGAAGAGATCGAAGATTACGTGCTGTCGAACGTGATCACCAAGGCACAGATCGAACGCCTCTACATGCTGCGCCGCGACCTCTTGCGGCTGCGCAACGCGATCGGCCCCCTGGTCGAAGTCTGCCGCCGGCTGGAACATGACGAGCTGTCGATGGTCCGGCCGACCATGCAGCCGCTGTTCCGTGACGTCACCGATCACGTCCGCAACATCCAGGAGCGCATCGATTCCATGCGCGAGGTGCTGGCGTTCGCGTTCGAGGCGAGCCTGCTGGTTGGCCAGGCGCAGGAAACGGCGGTATCGAAGAAGCTCGCCTCAGGGCTTGCGATCCTCGCGGTGCCGACCGCCGTGGCCGGCATTTATGGGATGAACTTCAAATACATCCCCGAGCTGCAATGGGAGTACAGCTACTTCGTCGTCATGGGGCTGATGGCGCTCGCCTGCGCCGGCCTGTATTGGCGCTTCCGCCGCGTCGGATGGCTGTGAAGCGAGAGCGCCTGGCCGCCAATATCGCGACCAGGACTGCTCGGCAGACTTAGACGATCTCGACGCGATAGTTCTCGATCACGGTGTTGGCGAGCAGCTTGTCCGCGGCGTCCTTCAGCGCGGCTTCGGCCTTGGCCTTGTCGGCGCCGGCGATCTCGATGTCGAACACCTTGCCCTGCCGCACGCTGGCGACGCCGTCGACGCCGAGCGACTTCAGCGCGCCTTCGATGGCCTTGCCCTGAGGATCAAGAATACCCGTCTTCAGGGTAACGGTCACACGTGCCTTCACGTCATAATCCTCTTCAGCTCTTCACCAGCACGGGACCCGTGCCCTGCGGACGCTCGTTCTCCATGAGGATGCCGAGGCGCTTGGCGACTTCGGTGTAGGCCTCGAGCAGGCCACCGAGGTCCCTGCGGAAACGGTCCTTGTCGAGCTTCTCGTTCGACTTGATGTCCCACAGACGGCAGCTGTCCGGCGAGATCTCGTCGGCGACGATAATGCGCATCATCTCGTTCTCGAACAGCCGGCCGCACTCCATCTTGAAGTCGACGAGGCGGATGCCGATGCCGAGGAAAAGGCCGGTCAGGAAGTCGTTGACGCGGATGGCGAGCGCCATGATGTCGTCGATCTCCTGCGGCGTGGCCCAGCCGAAGGCGGTGATGTGCTCTTCCGACACCATGGGGTCGTTGAGCTGGTCGTTCTTGTAATAGAATTCGATGATCGAACGGGGCAGCTGGGTGCCTTCCTCGATGCCGAGGCGCTGCGACAGCGAGCCGGCGGCAACGTTCCGCACCACCACTTCGAGCGGCACGATCTCGACCTCGCGAATCAACTGCTCGCGCATGTTGAGGCGGCGGATGAAGTGGGTCGGCACCCCGATGTCGTTGAGGTGCTGAAACAGGTACTCCGAGATCCGGTTGTTGAGGACACCCTTGCCCTCGATCACCTGATGCTTTTTGGCATTGAACGCGGTGGCGTCATCCTTGAAGTGCTGGATCAGGGTACCGGGCTCGGGACCTTCATACAGAACCTTTGCCTTGCCTTCATAAATGCGACGCCGACGGCTCATTGGGATGTACCGTGTTTTGTTGAAATCCATGTATTTGGTGTGCTCCGGTTACCAGGTTACGACCCACAGCGGAGCTGCCGTGAACGGCTCGGACCCCGTCTGGAACCCAAGGAAACAGAACGGGAACCAAGCCTTCAGGCAACCTATCCGATTGGCTGTCCCAGCACAATCGATCCGGTCCATCCGACGCTGACTTATACCGCCCTTGCCTGCGGCTTTACGGCTCGTTGTTCGGCCGATCATGCCCCTTATCTAGGCATGGGCGGGGGTCCTCGCAACGAGGGCCACCACGTCCAGCGACTGAAGGAATCGGAAGACGCATGAGCGAATTCAACAAGCGCGAAGAAGGCTTTGAGAAGAAGTTTGCCCTCGACGAGGAGCAGAAATTCAGGGCAGAGGCCCGCCGTAACCGGCTGCTGGGGCTGTGGGCGGCCGAAAAGCTCGGAATCACAGGCGACGCCGCCACCGCCTATGCCAAGGAGGTCGTCGCTGCCGATTTCGAGGAGGCCGGCGACGGCGACGTCCTGCGCAAGGTCATGACCGATTTCGCCGCCAAGAACGTGGCTGCCAGCGAGCAGGCGATTCGCGCCAAGATGAGCGAGCTGATCGCGGTCGCGGCCGCCGATGTGAAGGCCGGGACGTAAGCTTAACAGCGGGCAGCGGAAGCCCTGTCCGCCGCCCGCGCTCCCGGGCTTGCAGCCAGCTCCCGGCAATGCCAAATGGGCGGCATGTCCCAGGAAAACCGCCAAGATCACATCTCAAACGTCCTCGCCCAACGCTATGCCTCGCCCGCGATGCGCGCGATCTGGAGCGGTGAAGGCAAGGTTCGCCTCGAACGCGACTACTGGATCGCCGTGCTGAAGGGCCAGCGCGATCTCGGCATCCCGGTGCCCGATGGCGTGATCGAATCGTACGAGCGCGTGAAGGACCAGGTCGACCTGGATTCCATCATGCGGCGCGAGCGCATCACCCGCCATGACGTCAAGGCGCGGATCGAAGAGTTCTGCGATCTGGCCGGTCACGAGCACCTGCACAAGGGTATGACCAGCCGCGACCTCACCGAGAACGTGGAGCAGTTGCAGGTCTACCGCGGGCTCCAGCTCATCGAGACCAAGAGCATCGCCGCGCTCATTCGCTTTGCCAAGCACGCCAAGCAGTTGCGCGACATGCCGTTCACGGCGCGCACGCACAACGTGGCCGCGCAGGTCACGACGCTCGGCAAGCGCATCGCCATGTTCGGCGAGGAGATGCTGGTGTCGCATCAGAGCCTGGTCAACGTGCTCGACACCTATCCCGCGCGCGGCCTGAAGGGCGCGGTCGGCACAAGGCTCGACCAGATCACTCTGTTCAACGGCGATGCCGGCAAGGCACGCGCGCTCGAGCAGCGCATTCTCGTCCATCTCGGCCTGCCCAGGAGTTTTGATGCGGTCGGCCAGGTCTATCCGCGCAGCCTCGACTTCCGCGCCGTCAGCGTGCTCACCGAGCTCGCCAGCGGCCCCGGCAATTTCGCCAAGACGCTGCGCCTGATGGCGGGCCACGAGCTTGCCAGCGAAGGCTTTGCCAAGGGCCAGGTCGGCTCGTCCGCGATGCCGCACAAGATGAACAGCCGCTCCTGCGAGCGCATCAACGGCCTGCATGTCATCTTGAAGGGCTATCTGACGATGGCCGCGGGACTTGCCGGCGATCAGTGGAACGAAGGCGACGTCTCCTGCTCGGTCGTCCGCCGCGTCATGCTGCCCGATGCCTTCCTTGCCATGGACGGCCTGCTCGAGACCCTGCTCTCCGTGCTCGACCAGATGGAAATCTTCGACGCCGTCGTCGCGACCGAGCTGAACCGCTATCTGCCCTTCCTGCTGACCACCACGGTGATGATGGAAGCGGTGAAGAAGGGCTCGGGGCGTGAAGGCGCGCATGAAGCGATCAAGGAGCACGCGGTCGCGGCCATTCGCGACCTGCGCACCGGCAAGATCGCGCAGAACGACCTGCTCAAGCGTCTCGCCGCCGACCAGCGCCTGGGATTGAGCGAAGCCGAACTTGAGCGCGTGCTCGATCACGGCCGCGCCAATTCCGGCGATGCCGGGGCTCAGGTCGACTACTTCGCCGAACAGGTCGATGCGCTCGCCAAGGCGAAGCCCGAAGCGGCCAAGTACACGCCGGGCGCGATACTGTAAGCAAACAGTGAGATGCGAGGAGCGAATGGAAAATTCCATTCGTGCTCGCCACGTGCGCTTGGCGAGGCCTAACGCCTCGCACCGGCGCCCTCGCCTCGCCCCGGCAAAGCGTGGGTAAATCGCCTGATCGCCTCCAGCACCGGCTGTTGATCGCCGGCAAAGAACCAGTGATCGTTGCCATCGAGCTCGACGAACTGCGCGCCCTTGATCCGGCTCGCCACGTCGCGGCCGGCCGCGATGCGCACGGCCTTGTCGTCGCGCCGGTGCAGCACCAGCGTCGGCACGGCGATTTGCGGCAGCAGGTCTCGCACGTCGGCATCGCGAAACGCTTCCAGCACGGCCGAGATGCCGCCGGGGCTGGACGCCGCGCGCAACAGCCCGGCCCACCACGCGCGCGCCTGCGGATCGCCCGCAAGGCTCGGCGCGAAAGCTTCGATCCCGACCGGCCCGCCCCATTGCGCGATGAGATGCTTGCTCCAGGCATCATACTGGCTGGCGCGCAGCGCATGCGGATAGTCCTCCGCCCAGCAGCCTTTTGCCAATGCGCCGAACAGAATGAGCCCGGCGACGCGACCGGGGTCATCGACGGCAAATTTGACGCAGGCCGGCCCGCATTCGGATGCGCCAAACAGCACGACGCGACGCGAACTCGCCGCACGTAGCACGGTGCCGATATCCTCCGCGGTGACGTCGATGCCAGGTGCTGAGCCGACGCGATCGGACAGCCCGATGCCGCGGCGATCGAACACGATGAGCCGCCCGAGCTTCATTAATGATGCCAGGAACGTCCGGCTCGCGGGATGCTCCCAGGCGCGCTCCACATGCGAGACGAAGCCAGGCATGACGAGGATATCGAGCGGACCACTGCCATAGGTCTGATACGCCAGATGCACGCCCGCGCCCTTGACGTAGCGCGTCGTCGGAATGGCCTGCGGTGCGGCGGCGGGGCTCATCAGCGCCTCGGTCTCGGCTTCTGGCGCCACACCGAGCTCATCACGCAGCCGCTGCGTCAGCGCGGCGTGATGCCGTTCCGCGGCGCCGCGATCGCCTGATAGCAGCAGGCTGCGGATCAGATGCCGGCCATAGACTTCGCTGAGCGGATCGAGCTCGACCAGACGCCCCGCATGCGCGGTCGCGGCAGAATGATCACCCGCGGCATTCTTGTCCTGCACGAGACGCTCCAGCGCGTGCACGAGCCGTCCCCGCAGCGCCTCGCGGCGAAAGAATGTCCAATCGTCAAACTCAGGCGAGCCTTCCGGCGAGAAGCCCGCGAGGAAGTCGCCGCGATATGTCTGGCAGGCCACTTCAAACGCACCTCTGTCGCAGGCGCTCTCGAACAGGTGTGCGTCAACCCTCAGTTCAGCAACCGGCGACCAGCGAACACTGGTGCGGTCGGTCTCGAAAACCGGCTCACCGAGCGCGATCTCGACGCGATGAAGCAGGCGCCGCAAGCGCGCAAGTCCGGTCTCGCGGTCAGCCTCGGGCCATAGCTGCGTCGCGAGTACGTCCCGCGCGACGGCGCCCTTGGCCTCGGCGAGATAGACCAGCAGAGCGAGCCCCTTGCGCAAGGCCAGCTTGATTGGGCGGCCGTCGGCATGGATCTCGGGGAACCCGAACGTCCCAAGCGAGAAGGCCGTCACGGATTCGCTCCTGCCCTCGGGGGACGGACAGGGGACGGTCGAGCGGTAGCCAAAGGGCCAGATCGAGCCCCTTCGCCGGCGAGCGATTCAGGCTCCTGCATGCGGCACCGCTCTATCAGGCACGATAGGAAAAACCATGATCTCACGCCTTCTCATCCTGCTCTATGCCCTCGTGAGCTACGCCCTGTTCACGGTCTCGTTTCTCTATGCGCTCGGTTTCGTCGGCAATTATGTCGTACCAAAATCGATCGACGTCGGCAGCCCCGTGAATTGGGGGGAAGCCATCGTCGTCAACCTGCTGCTGATGAGCCTGTTTGCCATCCAGCACAGCGTGATGGCGCGTCCCGGCTTCAAACGATGGTCGGCCAAATTCCTTCCCGCGGCCTGCGAGCGCAGCACCTATGTCCTGCTCTCCAGCCTGATCCTCCTGCTGCTGTTCTGGCAATGGCGTCCGATCCCGACCGTGATCTGGCAGACGGACGGACTTCTGGCCTGGCTGCTGACCTCAGTGCATTGGCTCGGCTGGCTGATCGCGTTCGCCTCGACCCACATGATCGATCATTTCGACCTGTTCGGCGTGCGCCAGGCTGTCGTCGCGTGGCGCGGGGCCGAGATGCCAGGTCAATCTTTCAGGACGCCCCTGCTCTACAAGATCGTGCGGCATCCGCTGATGCTCGGCTTCCTGCTCGCATTCTGGGCGACGCCGGTGATGACATCAGGCCATTTGCTGTTTGCGCTCGCAAACACCGCCTACATCCTGGTCGCGCTGCAATTCGAGGAGCGGGATCTGATCGCCGCATTCGGCACGATCTACCAGGACTACCGCCGGCGCGTTCCCATGCTTCTGCCTCGTGTTTTCGGAGCGCGGCGATGAAAGCTGTTCTGTGCAGTTCGTTCACCGGCCCTGCGGACCTGCGCCTCGGTGAGATCGACGAGCCCAAGCCTGCCGGCGACGAGATCCTCATCGACGTCCATGCGGCCTCCGTGAGCTTCATGGACCGGTTGCTGGTCTCGGGCCTCTACCAGATGCGGCCACCTCTGCCCTTCGTGCCCGGCACGGAAGCCTCCGGTGTCGTCGTCGCGGTTGGCGACAAAGTCACAAAATTCAGCCCTGGCGATCGCGTCGCGTGCAGCAGCTGGACCGGTGGCTACGCCGAACGGATGATCGCCAAGGAATCCAAGAGCGTGCGTCTGCCTGACGGCGTCGCGTTCGAGACGGCTGCGACGGTGCTGCACGTCTACGGCACGGCCGATTATGCGCTGGTCGAGCGCGCACGGGCGCAACGCGGTGAGACCGTGTTCATCACAGGTGCCGCCGGCGGAGTCGGGCTTGCTGCCGTCGACCTCGGCCGCCATCTGGGCCTGCGCGTCATCGCCGGTGTCGGCTCCGACGACAAGGCCGCGCTGGTGCGCAGCTATGGCGCCGGCGAGGTCATCAACTATCGCAGCGGGGATCTGCGCGAGCGGATCAAGTCGGTCACATCAGGCCAGGGCATCGATATCGGATTCGACAATATCGGCGGCGCGATCTTCGAACAGATGGCCCGGCTGATGGCATGGGGTGGACGGCTGATGCCGATCGGCTTCACCGGCGGCGCGATTCCATCGATCCCGATGAACCTGCCGCTGCTCAAGAATTATTCCATCCTCGGTGTCTTCGTCGGCGCCTGGGCGGAACGGTTTTCCGACGAGGCCGCGCGCATGAACGACACGCTGATGCAATTGCTGGCTGACGGAAAAATTCGCCCGCACATCGATCGCATCCTGCCTTTGGAGGCTGCCGCTGACGCCATGCGCGCCGTCGCCAATCGCACCGTTCAGGGAAGAATTGTGCTCAAGATCAGATAGAGTAACCGCAAAAGGTCGTCATGCCCGGGCTTGTCCCGGGCATCCACGTTCTTCCGCGTGCAAGGCGTGGATGGCCGGGACGAGCCCGGCCATGACGCCGTGGAAACTTCTGGAAGGTAACCGTTGACCGAGATCATCATCGACAAGCGCTATTGCGGCCCACCGAACTCCGGCAATGGCGGCTATGTCTGCGGCCGGCTGGCGCAACACATTCCCGGCGGCGCCGAGGTGACGCTGCGCGCACCGCCGCCCCTGGACACGTCGCTCGATGTAGCAGCCACAGACGACGGCAGGTGGGAGCTTCGCGACGGCGCCAAGGTCGTCGCGACGGGGCACGCCGCGAGTATCGAGCTCGTGCGCCTGGAAACTGCCAGCTTCGCGGAAGCATCCGCCGCCGAATTGCTGACGCCCATCAAGCCGCACGAGCATCCGCTGCCGACCTGCTTCGTCTGCGGCCCCGCGAGAGCTGAGGGCGACGGCCTGCGCATCTTCGTCGGACCGCTCGGACGGCATGCGCACACGCCCGTTCTCGCAGCGAGCTGGACACCGAATCAGAGCCTGACAGCCGAGGATGGTTTGATCGCTTCCGAATTTTTATGGTCGGCACTCGACTGCCCCACCGGCTTCGCCTGCAATTGCAACCCGCAAAGCAGCGTCGTCGATCGCACACCGCTCCTGCTGGGCCGAATGTCCGCACGCATCGAGTCCCGCCCGCGCCCCGGAGATCGCTGCGTCATCACCGCCTGGCCCACCGGCCGCGACGGCCGCAAGCGCATGGCCGAAGCCGCCCTGCATGATGAGGGCGGGAAGTTGCTGGCCGTGGCGAAGACGACATGGATTGCAGTCGAGCGCGACGTGCAGCTCGGACGATGAGTGACGGTCTCGTAGTCTACGCGCCCTGCTCCACCATCCCCTGCAGCCGCACCAGTTCGGTCTCGATATCGCGCTCCACATCTACGGCCCGGATCTCCAGCACGCGATAATCGCGCGCCTCCAACCACGATCGCCGCGACGCGCGATCGGCGGCGATGGTCTCGCCCTCGCCCGGATTCACCAGCTCGATTGCGATCCGGTGCGGGAACGAGACGAAGTCCGGGATGTGGCGGCCGACCGGGGTCTGGCGCTTGAACCCACCTGCGAAACGGCGGTCGCGCGTCAGCGCCTGCCAGAGCAGACGCTCGGCGTCGGTCGGGTTGCGGCGCAGCAGGCGCGCCAGGCCGCGTACGGTCGAGCCGCTGTCGGGCACGCCGCCACCCTGTCCGTGCTCGGCGAGCAGCGCGCGCAAGCGCGTGGCCTGCTCGCCGTCGAGCACGCCGCCCTTGGCCGGGCCCTTGCGCCCTTCGGCGATCGCCATCACCACGCCGTGGAGCGTGTGCATGTCCTGCTTGGTCGGCTCCATGCGGCTGAAAATGTTGCGCAGGTTGACCAGCATGGTGTCGCGCTTCTCTGCGGGCCGCAGGAATTCGACCCGGTCGAGCTCGCGGATGAGGTTGTCGAAGAAGGCCTGCATCTGGTGCTGCGAGGCCCGCTCGGAACGCTCGGGCATGCCGTGCGGCAGCGCGCCTGAAGTGGCCCGCTTGAACCATTCATAGCCGACCAGCAGCACGGCCTGGGCGAGGTTGAGCGAGGCGAAGCCCGGATTGACCGGGAAGGTGATGATGCGGTTGGAGAGCCCGACCTCCTCATTGGTGAGCCCCCAGCGCTCGCGCCCGAACAGGATGCCGGCCTTGCCACCCGTGGCGATGTGCCCGGAAATCTCGGCTGCGGCCGCCTCCGGCCCGACCACCGGCTTGGCCTGGTCGTGGGGACGGGCGGTGGTGGCGAACAGCAGGTCGAGATCGGCGACCGCCTGCTCCACCGTGTCGAACAGCTCGACCTTCTCCAGAATGTGGTCGGCGCCAGCGGCGGCCCGCTGTGCCGCGATGTTGGGCCAGCCGTCGCGCGGGTTGACGATGCGCAAGGCGCCAAGGGCAAAATTGCCCATGGCGCGCGCGGCCATGCCGATGTTTTCGCCGAGCTGCGGCTCGACCAGGATCACGATAGGACCGTCGAGCGCGTGCCCTGCCTTGGTCTTGTCAGTCCCCGACATCTCGTTTCGCTTTCACACCGGTTCTCAAGGCCTTGCCAGGGCACTCTTCAGAAATTGATTCAAAGCGGCCGCTGGCCAGCCGCTTTCATCGCCTGTCGTTTGCCTGTCCTGACAGAATTCTCAAGGGGAAATAACGGGTTGGAATCGACTTTTGAATCTCTTCAGAAGGTCGAGGCCCGCCCTGCCGCAGCGCCGCACCCCGCCCCCCATCCGTGGAAGCTGGATGAGCTAAAAGTGCATAATCACTTGGCTTTCGCCCGCTGCTATCAGGTGCTAAGAGGCGGCGGATATTCAAATTGGCGCCGGCGGCGCCGTTCCCAAGAAGGCTCCTCCGATCATGGCAAAAATCAAGGTATCCAATCCCGTCGTCGAACTCGATGGCGACGAGATGACCCGGATCATCTGGCAGTACATCAAGGACAAGCTGATCAATCCCTACCTCGATGTCGAGCTGCTCTATTTCGACCTGGGCATGGAATATCGCGACGAGACCAAC
Source organism: Bradyrhizobium manausense (assembly GCF_018131105.1). Taxonomy (NCBI): domain Bacteria; kingdom Pseudomonadati; phylum Pseudomonadota; class Alphaproteobacteria; order Hyphomicrobiales; family Nitrobacteraceae; genus Bradyrhizobium; species Bradyrhizobium manausense. Next base: position 250,828 of record NZ_JAFCJI010000003.1, read on the forward strand.
GATCAGGTGACGATCGACGCGGCCGAGGCGATCAAGAAGGTCGGCGTCGGCGTCAAGTGCGCTACCATCACCCCCGACGAGGCCCGGGTGAAGGAGTTCAACCTCAAGCAGATGTGGAAGTCGCCGAACGGCACCATCCGGAACATCCTCGGCGGCGTGATCTTCCGCGAGCCGATCATCTGCAAGAACGTGCCGCGCCTGGTTCCCGGCTGGACCAAGCCGATCATCATCGGCCGCCACGCCTATGGCGACCAGTACCGCGCCACGGACATCAAGTTCCCCGGTAAGGGCACGCTGACGATGAAGTTCGTCGGCGAGGACGGCACCGTCATCGAGAAGGAAGTGTTCAAGACCCCGGGCTCCGGCGTCGCGATGCAGATGTACAATCTCGACGACTCCATCATCGATTTCGCCCGTGCTTCGCTGAACTACGGCCTGCTGCGCAACTACCCGGTCTATCTCTCGACCAAGAATACGATCATGAAGATCTATGATGGTCGCTTCAAGGATATCTTCCAGGACGTCTATGAGCGCGAGTTCAAGAAGGAATTCGACGCCAAGGGCCTGACCTACGAGCACCGCCTGATCGACGACATGGTCGCCTCGGCGCTGAAGTGGTCCGGCGGCTATGTCTGGGCGTGCAAGAACTACGACGGCGACGTGCAGTCCGATACGGTCGCGCAGGGCTACGGCTCGCTCGGCCTGATGACCTCGGTGCTGCTCACGCCTGATGGCAAGACGGTCGAAGCCGAAGCCGCCCACGGCACGGTGACCCGCCACTACCGCGAGCACCAGAAGGGCAAGGAGACCTCGACCAACTCGATCGCGTCGATCTTCGCCTGGACCCGTGGCCTGTCGCACCGCGCCAAGCTCGACAACAATCCGCAGCTGGCGAAGTTCGCGAGCACGCTGGAAAAGGTCTGCGTCGACACGGTCGAAGAAGGCTACATGACCAAGGACCTCGCGCTCCTCGTCGGCGCCGACCAGCGCTGGCTGTCGACCACCGGCTTCCTCGACAAGGTCGCGGAGAATCTCACGAAAGCGTTGGCGGCCTAAGCCGTCCGCATTTTCGCCCGACTGGGCCAGACATCATCACGGGCCGCGCCGAAAGCGCGGCCCGTTTTCTTTATGAGAGCCCTTCGCGGAGAGATTCGACCATGTCGACCAAGCTTGCCCTCCCTTGCCTGCTAGTGCTCGCCGCCATGATCGGGCCGGCCTCCGCCGCGGAAACGCTTCCCGAGGCCGTCGCCGCACCAGGCGAGAGCGTCGTGCTCAGCGTCCATGCCGAGGGAGCGCAGGTCTATGAGTGCAAGGCCGGCACTGACGGCAAGCTCGCGTGGGCGTTTCGCGAGCCGATCGCGACGCTGCTCTCAGAAGGCAAGACCGTCGGCCGCCACTATGCCGGCCCGAACTGGGAGCACGCCGACGGCAGCACCGTCGCCGCCAAGGCCGCCGGCAACGCGCCGGGCGCAACGGCTGCCGACATCGCCTGGCTGAGGCTGGAGGTCACCAGCCACCGCAGCAGCGGCGTGCTGACGCCGGTGACGACGGTCCAGCGTATCAATACGCACGGCGGCAAGCTCGACGGCGCCTGCGACAAGGCCGGCGCGTTCAAGAGCGCGCCCTACTCGGCCGAGTATGTGTTCCTGAAGAAGGGCTGAGCCTTAGCGGAACGGCGCGGCGCTTACGCGCCCGCCATCGCTTTTTCGATCGCCGCGAGTGCCTCGGTCGCCTTGGCGCCATCGGGGCCACCAGCCTGCGCCATGTCGGGCCGGCCACCGCCGCCCTTGCCGCCGAGCGCTTCGGAGGCAACGCGGACCAGGTTCACCGCGTTGAAGCGCGCGGTCAGGTCGGCGGTAACGCCGACCACAACGCCGGCCTTGCCGTCCTCGGTGACACCGATGATGGCGACCACCCCCGAACCGATCTGCTTCTTAGCCTCATCGGCCAGGCTCTTGAGATCCTTCATCTCGATGCCTTCGACCGCGCGCGCCATCAGCTTGACGCCGCCGGCCTCGCGCACGCCGGAGGCTGCGCCATCACCGGTGGACGCGCCGCCGCCCATCGCCAGCTTCTTACGGGCGTCCGACAATTCGCGCTCGAGCTTCTTGCGCTCCTCCATCAGCGCGGTGATGCGCGCGGGCACGTCATCGAGAGACGTGCGCAGCTCGTTGGCCGCGGTCTTCGCCAGCGCCATGGTCTCGTTGGCGTGGCGTCGCGCGTAATTGCCGGTCAGCGCCTCGATGCGGCGCACGCCAGAAGCCACCGCGCTTTCGCCGGTCAGCGTGATCAGGCCGATATCGCCGGTGCGCCTGACATGCGTGCCGCCGCAGAGCTCGACCGACCAGCCGAGCGCATTGACGCCGCGCTCGCGTGCGGTCTTGCCCATCGAGACGACGCGGACCTCGTCGCCGTACTTCTCGCCGAACAGCGCACGCGCACCAGCCTCGCGGGCTTCATCGACGCCCATCACGCGGGTCGTGACCTCGTCATTCTCCAGCACCACGTCGTTGGCGATGTCCTCGACGCGGGCAAGCTCTTCCGCCGTGATCGGCTTCGGATGCACGAAATCGAAGCGCAGGCGATCCGGCGCGACCATCGAGCCGCGCTGGGCGATGTGATCACCGAGCACCTGGCGCAACGCTTCATGAATGAGATGCGTCGCCGAGTGATGCGCGCGGATCGACGAGCGCCTGGAATGATCGACCTCGAGCTGCAGCGCAGTGCCGACCTTCAGCTCGCCGCTTTCGACCTTGCCGACATGGACGAAGAAATCGCCGAGCTTCTTCTGCGTATCGGTGACGCGGAACTTGATGCCGCCCTCGCCCGTCAGCACACCGGTGTCGCCGACCTGGCCGCCGGATTCCGCATAGAATGGCGTCTGGTTCAGCAAAAGTGCGCCGGTGTCGCCGGCCTTGAGGCTGGCAACCTCCGCACCGTCCTTCACCAGCGCGGAGACCACGCCTTCGGCGCTCTCGGTCTCGTAGCCCAGAAATTCGGTCGCCCCGAGCTTCTCGCGCAGCGGGAACCAGATCGCCTCGGAGGCCGCCTCGCCGGAGCCCTTCCAGGACTCGCGCGCCTTGGCCTTCTGGCGCTCCATCGCGTCGGTGAACGACGCCTGGTCGACACCGATGCCGCGCGACTTCAGCGCGTCCTGGGTCAGATCCAGCGGGAAGCCGTAGGTATCGTACAGCGTAAAGGCGACGTCGCCGTCGAACATGTCACCCTTTTTCAGGGACGCGCTCTTCTCGTCGAGAATGGCAAGGCCGCGCACCAGCGTCTTGCGGAAGCGGGTCTCTTCGAGACGCAGCGTTTCCTCGATCAGGTTTTCTGCGCGCATCAAATCGGGATAGGCCTGACCCATCTCGCGGACCAGCGCCCAGACCAGCCGATGCATCAGCGGTTCTTTCGCACCCAGCAGCTGCGCATGGCGCATCGCGCGGCGCATGATCCGGCGCAGCACATAGCCGCGGCCTTCGTTCGAAGGCAGCACGCCATCGGCAACGAGGAAAGCCGATGAGCGCAGATGGTCGGCGATGACGCGGAACGAGGCGACGGTCTGCTCGTTCGGTCCGCTGCCGAGCGCTGACGAGGTCGCATCGATCAGATGACGGAACAGATCGGTCTCGAACACGCTGTCGACGCCCTGCATGATGCAGGCCATGCGCTCGAGGCCCATGCCGGTGTCGATCGAGGGACGCGGCAGATCCACGCGCTGCTCTTTCGTCACCTGCTCGTATTGCATGAACACGAGATTCCAGAATTCGAGGAAGCGGTCGCCGTCCTCCTCCGGAGAGCCCGGAGGGCCGCCCCAGATATGATCGCCGCGGTCGATGAAGATCTCCGAGCACGGGCCGCACGGGCCGGTATCACCCATCGCCCAGAAATTGTCGGAGGTCGGGATGCGGATGATGCGGTCGTCGGAGAAGCCGGCGATCTTCTTCCAGAGCCCGTGCGCCTCGTCGTCGGTGTGGTAGACGGTGACGAGCAGCTTGTCCTTGTTCAGCCCGAAGTCCTTCGTGATGAGCTTCCAGGCCAGCTCGATCGCGCGCTCCTTGAAATAGTCGCCGAACGAGAAGTTGCCGAGCATCTCGAAGAAGGTGAGATGGCGCGCGGTGTAGCCGACATTGTCGAGGTCGTTGTGCTTGCCGCCAGCGCGCACGCATTTCTGCGACGTGGTGGCGCGCTGGTAGGGCCGCTTCTCGACGCCGGTGAACACGTTCTTGAACTGCACCATGCCGGCATTGGTGAACATCAACGTGGGGTCGTTGCGCGGCACCAATGGCGAGGACGACACGATCTCGTGGCCGTTCTCGGCAAAGAAGTTCAGAAAGGTCGACCTGATCTCGTTGACGCCGCTCATGTTCATCCAATCGGGTGTGCTTGGACCCGCTTCCGTGTCGTCCAAACCTTGGGATTTGGGCAGATATCTGCGGGCCAAAGCGCTTTTAGACAAGGCCAGCTTCGCTGTCCAGAAACTGTGCAAGGAGATGTGCAGGCAGATCAGAGGGTTGCCGCAGTCGCGTCATCCCCCTTGCAATCCCGTTGAAAGCCGCAAGGCCCGCGTTGACAGGCTTGGCTGGGCTGTGGTCTTTACCCATCTGTATCGTACGGCCACGTCGGGAGAGACCGGCTTTTGGTAGCCGGCGCCGAAGGAGCAACCGCCCCGGAAACTCTCAGGCAAAAGGACCGCGTGGCTTTGACGACATCTGGAAAGAGGCGCCGACGGGCTTAAGGTCCGGACCGCGTCCGCCGACGGGATAATACTCTCAGGCACAGCGACAGATGGGGCTTCGACTGGTTGCTTCCGGGGAATCATCCTCGGGGAACCGCCGAGGGCCCTGTAATGCTTGCGCGTGACGACCAAGAATCCCTGAAACGTACCCCGCTCTACGACCTCCATGTGTCCCTTGGCGGCAAGATGGTGCCGTTCGCGGGCTACGACATGCCCGTGCAGTACCCTGCGGGCGTGCTGAAGGAGCACCTCCAGACCCGTAACGCGGCCGGACTGTTCGACGTCTCCCACATGGGCCAGCTCGCGCTTCGGCCGAAATCCGGCAAGGTCGAGGACGCCGCCCGCGCGCTGGAGCGGCTGGTGCCGCAGGATATCGTGGCGATCGCGCCGGGACGGCAGCGCTACGCCCAGTTCACCAATGCAGATGGCGGCCTGCTCGACGATCTGATGGTCGCCAATTTCGGCGATCACCTGTTCCTGGTCGTCAACGCCGCATGCAAGGACGAGGACGAAGCGCATCTGCGCGCGAATCTTTCGGACGCCTGCGTCATCGATTCGTTGGCCGATCGCGCGCTGATTGCGTTGCAGGGACCGAAGGCCGAAGCCGCACTGACGAAATTGTGTGCGGAAGCGTCCTCCATGAAATTCATGGATGCCGGCCCGCATGGGGTTGCCGGCATCGCCTGTTACGTCTCGCGCTCGGGATACACGGGTGAGGACGGGTTCGAGATTTCCGTTCCCGCTGCGGATGCCGAGCGCCTGGCCAGGGCGCTGCTGGACAATCCTGATGTGATGCCGATCGGTCTCGGCGCCCGCGACAGCCTGCGACTGGAAGCTGGCCTCTGCCTCTACGGCCACGACATCGACACCGCGACCACACCGGTCGAGGCGGCGCTGGAATGGTCGGTGCAGAAGAGCCGCCGCACCGGTGGCGCGCGCGCGGGCGGTTTTCCCGGCGCCGATAAGATCCTCGCTCATTTCGACCACGGCGCATCCCGCCGCCGCGTCGGCCTGCGCGCCGAAGGCCGCGCGCCGGTGCGTGAAGGCGCGCTGCTGTTCGCGAATAGCGAGGGCGGCGAGCCGATCGGAAAGGTCACCTCGGGCGGCTTCGGTCCAAGCCTGAACGCGCCCGTGGCGATGGGCTACGTGCCCACCCCCCTGAGTGCGCTCGACACAAAACTCTTTGCCGAGGTGCGCGGCCAGCGGCTGCCGCTCACCGTCGCCGCCATGCCCTTCGTGAAAAACACCTACAAACGCTGAGGATCGACAATGACCACGACGCTGTACACTTCCGACCACGAATGGCTGGCGATCGACGGCGATGTCGCCACCGTCGGCATCACCGATTACGCGCAGTCGCAGCTCGGCGACGTCGTGTTCGTCGAATTGCCCAAGGTCGGCCGCAGCCTGAAGAAGGCCGAGGCCGCCGCCGTCGTGGAATCGGTGAAGGCCGCCTCCGACGTCTACGCGCCAATCTCCGGCGAGATACTCGAGACCAACGCCGCGCTCGCCGCCGAGCCGGCGCTGGTGAACTCGGACGCGCAGAGCAAGGCCTGGTTCTTCAAGATCAAAATCGCCGACAAGAGCGAGCTCGGCGGCCTCATGGATGAAGCCGCCTACAAGGCACATACGGCTTAAAGACGATGGAGCAAGCGATGACCGCGCACCGCAAATCCAACGGCGAGACCACTCCCTTCGTTCGCCGCCACATCGGCCCGTCGGCGCGCGATGTCACCGCAATGCTGGAGGCGGTCGGCGCCAAGAGCGTCGACGCGCTGATGGCGGAGACGCTGCCGGCCTCGATCCGGCAGGCCGCCCCGCTCGATCTCGCCAAGCCCCTGAGCGAGACCGAGGCGATCGCGCATATGGCCGAGCTCGGGCGTCGGAACCAGGTCTTCACCTCGCTGATCGGCCAGGGCTATTCCGGCACGATCCTGCCGGCGGTGATCCAGCGCAACATTCTGGAGAACCCGGCCTGGTACACCGCCTACACGCCCTACCAGCCCGAGATCAGCCAGGGCCGCCTGGAAGCGCTGTTCAACTTCCAGACCATGATCTGCGATCTCACCGGGCTCGACGTCGCCAACGCCTCGCTGCTCGATGAGGCCACCGCGGCAGCCGAAGCCATGGCGCTGGCGGAGCGGCACTCGAAGGTCGAAGCCAAGGCCTTCTTCGTCGACAAGGACGTGCATCCGCAGACGCTGGCCGTGATGCGCACCCGCGCCGAGCCGCTCGGCTGGACGTTGGTCGTCGGCGATCCCCTCACCGATCTCGACAAATCAGACGTGCTGGGCGCGCTGCTGCAATATCCGGGCTCTTCAGGCGCCGTGCGCGACCTCAGGCCCGCGATCGCGGCGCTGAAGGGCAAGGGCGCGCTCGCAATCGTCGCCGCTGACCTGCTCGCTCTCACGCTGCTCGCCTCCCCCGGCGAGCTCGGCGCCGACATCGCGATCGGATCGGCGCAGCGTTTCGGCGTGCCGATGGGCTACGGTGGTCCGCATGCGGCCTATATGTCCGTGCGCGATGCGCTGAAGCGCTCGCTGCCCGGCCGTCTCGTCGGCCTCTCCGTGGATTCCCGTGGCGCGCCGGCCTACCGGCTCGCGCTGCAGACCCGCGAGCAGCACATCCGCCGCGAGAAGGCGACCTCCAACATCTGCACCGCGCAGGTGCTGCTCGCCGTGATCGCGGCGATGTATGCGGTCTATCACGGCCCTGAGGGGCTTTCGCAGATCGCGCGCAATGTACATCGTCGCGCCGCCGTGCTCGCGGCCGGCCTGCGCAAGCTCGGCTTCGCGCCGCAGTCTGAGGCCTTCTTCGACACGATCAGCATCGATGCCGGCGCCAACCGAGCCGAGATCATCACGCGGGCCACTGCCGAGAAGATCAATCTCGGTGTTGGCGAAAGCGCGCTTCGCATCGCGCTCGACGAGACCACGACGCCCGCGACCGTCGAAGCCTTGTGGCGTGCCTTCGGCGGCCAGCTTTCCTACGCCGAGATCGACGCCACCACGCGCGAGGCGCTGCCGGAGGCGCTGAAGCGCACCACGGCGTTTCTCACCCATCCCGTATTCCACGCGCACCGCTCTGAGACCGAGATGCTGCGCTACATGCGCAAGCTCAGCGACCGCGACCTCGCGCTCGACCGCGCCATGATCCCGCTCGGCTCGTGCACGATGAAGCTGAACGCCACCACCGAGATGATGCCGCTGACCTGGCCGGAATTCGGGTCCTTGCATCCGTTCGCCCCGCGCGAGCAGGCCGCCGGCTATCACGCGCTGTTCGCGCGGCTGGAGAAGTGGCTGTGCGACATCACCGGCTACGACGCGATCTCGCTGCAGCCGAACTCAGGCGCGCAGGGCGAATATGCCGGGCTGCTGGCGATCCGCGGCTATCACGCGGCGCGCGGCGAGACGCATCGCAAGATCTGCCTGATCCCCTCCTCGGCCCACGGCACCAACCCGGCCTCGGCCGCAATGGTCGGCATGGACGTGGTGGTGGTCGCCTGCGAGGCCAACGGTGATGTCGACGTCAACGATCTCCGCGCCAAGGCGGCGAAGCATTCGAACGATCTCGCCGCGGTCATGATCACCTATCCCTCGACGCATGGCGTGTTCGAGGAGCACATCCGCGAGATCTGCGACATCGTGCATGGCCATGGCGGTCAGGTTTATCTTGATGGTGCCAACCTCAACGCGCAGGTCGGCCTTAGCAGGCCCGGCGATTACGGCGCCGATGTCAGCCACCTCAATCTGCACAAGACCTTCTGCATTCCACATGGCGGCGGCGGCCCCGGCATGGGCCCGATCGGCGTCAAGGCGCATCTCGCGCCATTCCTGCCCGGTCACCCGGCGACGCTGGCTGATGCCCCGGTCGGTCCGGTCTCGGCCGCGCCGTTCGGCTCGGCGTCGATCCTGACCATCTCCTACATCTACATCCTGATGATGGGCGGTGAGGGCCTGAAGCGCGCCACCGAGATCGCGATCCTCAACGCCAACTATGTCGCCGCACGGCTCGAAGCGCATTTCCCGGTGCTCTACAAGAATGCCAGGGGACGCGTCGCGCATGAGTGCATCGTCGATCCCCGCCCGCTGAAGGCGACCTCGGGCGTCACCGTGGACGACATCGCAAAGCGCCTGATCGACTACGGCTTCCACGCCCCAACCATGAGCTTCCCGGTGCCGGGCACGCTGATGATCGAGCCGACCGAGTCGGAATCCAAGGCGGAGCTGGATCGCTTCTGCGACGCCATGATCGCGATCCGCAAGGAAATCGCCGAGGTCGAGGCCGGCCGCTTCAAGATCGAGGCCTCGCCGCTGCGGCACGCCCCGCACACCGTGCACGACATTGCGGATGACGACTGGAAGCGCGCTTACGCCCGCAGCGAGGGCTGCTTCCCGGCAGGCACCTCGCGCACCGACAAATACTGGTGCCCTGTGGGGCGCGTCGACAACGTCTACGGCGATCGCAACCTGGTGTGCTCCTGCCCGCCGGTGAGCGATTACGCGGAGGCCGCGGAATAAGACTCGTAGGATGGGTAGAGCGCAGCGAAACCCATCACTGCGCTCTTTCCGGCGATGAAAAGGCGATGGGTTTCGCTGCGCTCTACCCATCCTACCGCACTACGGCACCGAATGTGCTTCTAAGGCGCAACCAACGAACGGCTTTCGCGATCCCATCGCCAGAGCCGCTCGCTGGTCAGGTGAGTGCCGCCCCACCAGCGATCAATCCGGTTGTGCCGGCAAAAGTTCTGATCGCCTCCCAGCACCGCCTTGCCGAGGTCAGTGAGCGACAGGCGGGACCGCTTGTATCGTGCGTGACGGAGGGCGTCGTTGTGCATGTCGAGCGAGAACGGCCCCTCCTCCAGCCCGGATACGGCCGGTACTGAGCATCGCGCGAGCCCATCAAGCAACTGAAAATGGAACGGTACGACGATCTCGGCCAAACCGGCTCGAGCAAGCTCACTCCCGCCGTACCAGCCAGTCAGGATCAGACGCTTCATCACGCCACCCGATCACCACGACGCACCAAAAGAAACGGGCACTGACGACGTCGGCAACTCAACGTCCCCAGGGCCCGCTCCTCGCGAAAAACTTTGACTCGAGGCTTACTCGTCCGCGGGCTCTTCGCCGTCGGCGTCGCGCTCGGGAGCGCCGGCCAGGATCTGCTCGGCGATCAGGCCGGAGTTCTGGCGGATCGAGGTCTCGATCTTGGTGGTGATGTCGGGGTTGGCCTTCAGGAACGCTTTCGAATTCTCGCGGCCCTGGCCGAGGCGCTGGCTGTCATAGGAAAACCAGGCACCTGACTTCTCGACGATGCCGGCCTTGACGCCGAGATCGAGGATCTCGCCCATCTTGGAGACGCCCTCGCCGTACATGATGTCGAACTCGACCTGCTTGAAGGGCGGCGCCAGCTTGTTCTTCACCACCTTGACGCGGGTGGTGTTGCCGACCACTTCGTCGCGCTCCTTGATCGCGCCGATGCGGCGGATGTCGAGGCGGACGGAGGCATAGAACTTCAGCGCGTTGCCACCGGTCGTGGTTTCGGGCGAGCCGTACATCACACCGATCTTCATGCGGATCTGGTTGATGAAGATCACCATGGTATTGGACTTGTTGATCGAGGCCGTCAGCTTGCGCAGCGCCTGGCTCATCAGGCGGGCCTGCAGGCCCGGCAGCGCATCGCCCATCTCGCCTTCGAGCTCGGCCTTCGGCACCAGGGCTGCGACCGAATCGATCACCATCACGTCCACCGCCCCCGAACGCACCAGCGTGTCGCAGATTTCCAGCGCCTGCTCGCCGGTATCCGGCTGGGAGATCAGCAGCTCGTCGATATTGACCCCGAGCTTGCGGGCATAGACCGGGTCGAGCGCGTGCTCGGCGTCGATGAAGGCGCAAATGCCGCCCTTCTTCTGGGCTTCCGCCACCGTGTGCAGCGCCAGCGTGGTCTTGCCCGAGGATTCCGGCCCGTAGATCTCGACGATGCGCCCCTTCGGCAGGCCGCCGATGCCAAGCGCGATATCCAGCCCCAGCGAGCCCGACGAGACCGCCTCGATATCCATCGAACGGTCGTTCTTGCCGAGCTTCATCACCGAGCCCTTGCCGAACTGCCGCTCGATCTGGGAGAGCGCGGCAGCCAGAGCTTTACTCTTGTCCATGGAAGATCCTTCGACGATACGCAGGGCAGTGGTGGACATTGGGTCGTGCTCCTTATGGCGAGGATTCGCGTGTGGGACAAACGGTTGGCGCGGCGGGTCGTCGATAAAAGCAATGTACACCATCTGTTCTTTGTTCGCAATATGTTCTTTGCGAGATTTGCGCGCTGGCCTGCTTCCGAGCGCGGTGGCCTGGCTTGAAAATGCAGCGGCCTGATTTGGAAGTGTGATGTCAGCGTGATGTATAGCACAGCGGCCAATCTGACCGCCGTGTATCCCCCGATCCGGCGGGAATGGACTCGCCTCCAAGCACCACAGGAGATGACCATGACTGACGGAAGCGCCCTCTCCGATGACGACCTCGACCTCGTGACCGGCGGCGCAGAATTCGAATTTCACTTCAGCTTGTTTGGCTACTTTTTCGCCATGCAGGGAAATGACAAGATGACCAACACGCTTGTCGTCGGACCCGGCCACAACGTCCTCGTCAACAACACCACCTTCAAGGGCTAACTTGCGCCGAACCCAAGGAGGCCGCTTCAGTTGGTGGCCTCTTTCGCCTCTGCGGGTGTCGTGAATCGAAAAGACCCCGGCCCGAAACATGCCGAGGTCTTCTCCCAATTATCCGCGACCGGAAACTTCCACCATTTCCCGGCTCTGCGATCTAACATGTGATGATTTCCTGATCTAAATTCGCGGTCACCAATTTGGACAGCACCGGATCTGGGTTGGCCGTATTTACCCCGAGTTGTCGTTGCCCGACCAACACAGCCTCCCCCCGCCTGCCCCGATCACTTGCCGGCTCCCGGGAGGGCAAGACCGTCCGCCTCTGCCATAGCCCTGATCCGCCTCACCGCGACCGAAAAAGGCCCCAGCTCGCAGGGTTGGGGTGGGGCAAGAGCTGGGGCCGACTTGGGGTCGCCCTCGGGGCGGAGGGCATCAGGAAAACTTGGTAATGGGGCGATCGTTCCTGCCAGAATTCTAACTTCGGACGGCACCGGGATTTGGGTTCTGTCCGAATTGACCCCGCGTGTCCCAAGTCGAATTCCGGCTGCGTCCTCAGTCCTAAACTGCCGATTATCGACACCGTTGAGGTGTTGAGGTGTCCCAAACTGCATAGTCAGGGCGTCGCGCCCGGGACTAAGTTCCATGCATGGGCAAGGAGCTATTCGTGCGTTTGGCTGCCATTTCGGCCGGTGTCTTCACCGTCGCCGCGGTCGCCCTGCTCGTCCTCTCTTGATCTAGCTCAAGTCGCACATCGCGCAGCGGCCTTCCCTGTCATGGCAGGAAACCGAGCGGGGCGAGCGATGATGCAGCTTTGGATGTTGCACGTATTGACCTGGGGGCTGACCGCCGTTGCCCTCGTCACCATCCTGTCGATCGCGCTGTAAGGCTCCCTCCACTTGGCGATTCATCAATTGCCAAGTTTTCCCGATCATACTGATGGGATGCCGGACAAGCAGCAGAAGAGTCTCGAGCAGCTCCTGAATGAGATCCGCAAGAAGGAAGCGGCAGAACGCGCGCGGCCACCACGCGACCCAGAACAACAGCTCGACAAGAAGTAAGGCCGCCTCGAATTGGCGGCCTTTTTCTTGAACCTGCAGATGTCCTGATCTGCCCCTCGCGGACGGAAAACGGCCCCGGCGCGCGAGCAGCACAACGGGGCCGGATGGCTACCAGGAGGCTGAGATCGGTCGCAGCCATCCCGCCAAATACGGCCGATCCGTCAAAGGGTTTCAGCGTGCCGCGAAAAGGCCCCAGCTCGCTAGTGGGGGGCGATGGAGCTGGGGCCAACGTGTTACCCTTGGGGAAGGGTATCGGGAAAACTTGGCAATCCGGCGATCGTTCCTGCCAGTGTCGTAATCCGTCTCTGCAGATGCCAGAATCGAAAAGGGCCACCTCGCGGTAGCCCTTTTGGCCGGTCGCAATAATTGTTCGGGATAAAAATACCAGCCCCGGCCTGCGTAGTTCTACCTAGTTTCGCGCGTGTGTGGAGTCCGGGAAAATGCGGTGTTCCAGTACCCCGGAGATGCCGTCTCCTGATGTCCCGAGGTCACTGTTCCAATTCGAGCAGCACCGGAATTTGGAATAGCCCGTCCCGCGAGCGCACGAACCCATACGGCCGATGAACCGAGCCATGATTGAGAGACATAAGCTGATGTTTCCAATGCTCTAATTCATCATACCCCGTGCTTTTCCGGAGATGATCGAAATCGCGGACTACGCCAAATAGCTTTCTCAATCAGCGCATGGGTTGGGAAGGACCATGAAAGACATGCAGGCCCAGTTGGAGAAGCTTCGGACCGAAGCGGCCAACTGCGAATTGATCGCCAAGCTGGCGACAGACCCATCGAAACGAGAGACGTTCGCGAAACTGGCCGCGCACTACAAGGTGCTGGCGGACGAGCTGGCGAGGGCGATCGGCCGTATAGGAACCACCTAACATTTGTTGGGTTGCCTCTGTCTTAGGCAGAGGGGTTCGCCGTGGGCGACCAAGTTCCTGATACCGCTGAGGAAAGCCCTCGGTGCGACGATTGCCGGACGCCAACCAGGTTCCGCGCCCGCATCTTCGATCCGCACCAGGATAGGCACATCCACGTCTACGGCTGTCCGACCTGCAAGCGGCTGTACTGTAAAGATTGAGGCCGCCTCGTTTGGCCGGCGATATCACATGTGAAGGCGGGAACCTGGTCCCTCGCGTTCAATCGATCGCGGCCCTGAACGACCGGCGCGAGATCGAGACCATGGACAGCGAAACTCCCAAACCGCCGGATGAGCCCTCCGCCAGGCTGTCGCCTGACGAGGAAGCGCGCCGGGTCATTGCCGACTACGCGAACGATCTCCGCGAGGTCATCAGGCAACTCCGCCGCAAGATGCACTGAGGCCATCTCAATCGGCGGAGACCGGACGCTTCGCATCCCCGAGGATCAGCAGCGCCAAGGGAGCCAGGGGGCCGACCGCGACGGCGATCCAAAGCCACGTCCGCAGCGACCTGTTGCGCTCCTGCGCCATCGCGCCTGCGAGCGGGATCGACCCAATCGAGATGATGACGAAAAGCCAAAAGCCCATGACCATCTCCGGTGCGGCACGTCACGCTAGCATGAAAGCGGTCGGCGCCCCTGCCCTCCGCGAAATGTGAGACCGCGCTTCGCCTCTGAAGATGATGCGCATCCAGGACGGAGAGCCGTTCTGCCGTCATAATTTCGCAATCCTTCGGCACAGGACTCTTCGGCGGCCGCCGGCTTTCCTTTGAGAGCGGGCCGCAATGGGGATCGGATCATGACTGACAACACGCGCCGCGATGCGCTCAGGCGCAAGTCCCTGCGCGAGGTGGCGCTCGAAGAGATGACGAAGTTCGAGCGCAGCGAAACCGAGTTTCGAAAGAAGGATCGCGCGGAGCGCGCCGCCGATCTCCGCCTGCCCGTGGACGAGATCAAGATCCACTAGGGAAACAACCTGCCAAAACAGGCCGTTGCCTACTGTGCATGGGGTTGTTTTGCGGCTTTCGCGGCGCGTGCCGCCAAAGCTGTTGCTACATCAGCGCCAGCAGCACGATGCCGATCACCAATACCACGAAGCCAGCCGCCGTCGCGGCGGCGAATGACCGCTCTACCTTGTCCATGATGCCACCCCGCTATCGGCGCGCCACGTATCCCCCATGGCTTCGCCGTGCGCGCAAAGTGTCGCCAACGGATGTGTCCGAAGTTGTGCGGGGGGATGTCTGAATTGGGACGTGAGAGCGGCTCTAAATGCAACCGCAAACCCCGCACAAGCTTGCGCCAGTCGCCTGTCGGCCGAAGCTGCGCGATCAGATCGAGGTCCGATCCGCTTTCAGTCTGTCAGGCTGCCGTAAGCTGAGCGGGCTACGGTCATGTCGCTATGGTGTTGCAGCCCAGCACCTCAGCCTCCAATAGCCTTTTGCCCCGCCCGGCTCTCCCCTGGCGGGGCTTTTTTTCTTTGTCGATGGCATGATTCGTCGCGCGCGTGGCGCGAGCTCAGTGCAGCCAGTCTGCCAAGCGCCGGTGTCTGCCCGAATCGTCACGCCCGCCCTGGCACGACAGCCCTTCGAAGCGCCAGAAAGTGACGACGCTGGTCGTGCCGCACTGCTCGCAGACGAGCTTGTCGTCACCAAGCATGAAGCGTCCACGCCTGTAGAGAAGGGAGGAAGCGGGCTGCCTGCATTGCGGACAAACCAGCGAGAAATGTCGCGCACTCCATCGCTGAGCGAGATGTCTGAGCCAGTTCACGTCTTCCCCTTGCGCGACGCCCGTCCATGCCCCCTGCACTGAGCAGATCACATTCGAGGCGCACGCAAAAGTGGAAAAGTCCTGAATGTGCCCATCCGCTGCGAACGGTCGCGCCGGCGACATCGCTCACAATCAGCAATCTCTTTTGCAACCGCGATGGACCACGGCACGAATGGAACTCCGTGGTTCTCCCACCAAGAACAGAGTTCCTGACCTAATCGGCGCCAACGCCGCGCCCAGGTTTCATACATCCGTCGGTTCCATCTTTCGGAATTTGATTTCGCTTGTTTCGAACCGCGCGCGCTTGTTGGATTCCGATGGACTATCCACGACTTAAAGGCAGTATTTCCGTGGCGATGGAATATTGAGACGCCCAACATGTTACCGGACATGGCAAGCTGAATCGTGGAGGTGACCATGAATCACAGGGGCGTAGAGTTCACGGTTGCGAAGACAGCGATCTCGGGTGTCTGGCAATGGCAGTTCCGGATCGGCGACGAGACCAAGACAGGCAAGACCGAGACGAAGATCGATCTGTTGGCGATCCGGCGCGTGCAGTTGCGCATCGACCGGGAGTTGAAGGCCATCGGTCAAAGGTCGGACTGACCCGTCAGGGTTGAGCGACCGAGGTTGGCATCAGTCGGCGCTGGGCAATCGCCGCATGGTGAATTCGATGTCGCCATCAGGCAGTTCGCGCCAAGTCTCGACTTCGCTCATATAGCCGGCCTTGGGATAGCGCGCGAAGAAGGCCTGCGCCCTTGCCCGTGCCGCGGCGCGCGGCAGGGTGAAACTCTCGCGCAAATAGCCGTCACCGGCCTTGTGGTCCGCCCCGGTGGCTCGCTTGCGCCGGCGCGCCATCCGCTCGGCGAGGTCCCGCGGACGATCCGCCATGTCCTGCCTCCTCAACGCAACACTGCGAGGGAATGTAGGATCCAGCCTCGACGAAGGGGAGTCCTGCCGGAGGCGTCATCTGCCTCCGGGAAGCGCGGTCAATTGGCGGCCGTGCCGGCCTTCGGCTTCTTGGACGTGCTGGCGGCCGCGGCCCTCGGTGCGGGCTGCTTCGGCGCGTCGGCGCGCATTCCGCCCCAGGG
Organism: Bradyrhizobium manausense; assembly: GCF_018131105.1. Classification (NCBI taxonomy): domain Bacteria; kingdom Pseudomonadati; phylum Pseudomonadota; class Alphaproteobacteria; order Hyphomicrobiales; family Nitrobacteraceae; genus Bradyrhizobium; species Bradyrhizobium manausense. The sequence goes on from NZ_JAFCJI010000003.1 coordinate 267,052, forward strand.
ATCGCTGGAGGCCTTGGCGTCCGGAATCTTCTTCAGCGTCTCCTTGTAGGCCTTGTCGCGCGCTGCATCGGCGGCCTTTTCGTCGTCGGTCTTGGCCGGGCCATCCGCCATCAGATTGATATGGGGCGACTCCTGCGCAAAGGCCGGTCCAGCCACCAGCGCCAGCACCGCCGCCATACGGAAAAGCTTCATCAGTCACTCCTTGATCGTCGATAGAGGGCGCGGATACCACATCCTGTCCGTCTTCGCAGCGCCAGGCGCCGCTTTCAATCCGCTAAATCCGACCCGATTTGCACGATTTCGGCCCATGGAGCCAGTCATCCCAGACCGGGCCGCACCTGGTACAGCCGTTCTGTGCCAGACCGAACGCGGCCAGACAAAGGAACAGGACACTTCGACGCAACATCGTCCACCCGCTCCCAAGCCCGGCATCATATCGGGCGAAGTCGGGCATTTTCAAGCCGACGGCCCCCGTGACTTTGCCGAGCCCGAACGGGCAGAATGAGCGAAACATCCGGCAACACAGGAGGGAACGACAACAATGCCATCGCAGCCAGAAGCCGAGTTCGGCATCACCGAGGCCAGACGGATACTCGGCGAGGTCTTTGCGCCCTGGATCCAGGATCTCAACCTCACCGTCGAGCGCATCGAGCACATCCCGCCTCCCGAGGCGCCGGACTGGCAGCCGGGCGCGCTGCTCCGCATGCCGTTCTCGGAACGGTTGTGCCGTAACGGCGGCGTGGTCTGCGGCCAGGCACTGATGGCACTGGCCGACACCGCAATGGTGATCGCGAATCTCGCCGCCAATCGCGGTTATCGTCCGATGACGACGGTGGACCAGACCACGCATTTCATGCGCGCGATCTCCTCGTCGGATGTGCTGGCGGATGCGCGCGTGGTGCGGCTCGGACGCACCATGAGCTTCGGCCGCGTCACCCTGCTCTCCGCTACCGACAACAAGCAGGTGGCGATGGTCTCGAGCGCGTTCGCGATGTTGCCGGGCTGAGCGTCATTTCGAAAGAAGAGAGCCGCGTGAGCGCAACGCTCACCGCGGCTCTCCATCTCGGATCGTGTCAAAGCGAAAGAGCGAAGCACGATGCGATCGCGCTTCGGTCGCACACTTCAAGAATCACTTGCCGAGGATCTCGTCGGCGGCGGTGACGATGCTGACGGTCGGATTCTTTCCGCAATAGGCACCGAACTTCTTGGCGTTCTCGACGAACACATCGGTGTCGATGATCGCGTTGTCCTCGTCGCCCTTGTACCAGCCGTCCATCCAGGTCAGCACGACCCCGATATTGTCTTCGCCGCTATCGAGGAATTGCTTGCAGGTCATGGTCGAGAGGTCCCACTTGAAGGCGTGGGCGGGCATCGACGACAGCGAGAGCGCTGCGGCGAACACAAGCGAAAGCGTGGTCTTCATCGGAATCTCCATCGGCGCCTAACGCCATAAAGGAAAGGCTTGCGGGCAAATTCGGCGAAGTGACTCGCCGTCTCAACGTCGTAAACGAAGTGTGAAGCGCTGTGCAAGTAGCGCCAGTATTGAGTTTAGATCAACGCAATTTCTATGCACTATTTCACAATCATCATGATGGATTAATGCGGATGGTCGAGAAGCGTGCGACGCAGCGTCACCGGGTTTTCAAAGGTGGTACGATCACCTTTGAAAATAGCGGAATCGCGTGCACAGTGCGAAACATGTCGGAAGGCGGCGCCGCCATCGACCTCGACACAACGATCACATTGCCGCAATCATTCACCCTCTTGATCGAGCGCGACAATTTCGTGCGGAGCTGCCGCACCGTTTGGCGCAGCGACAGGCGCATCGGCCTCGCATTCGTGCAGTAGCGCGCGCGATGTGAACGACTATTCGCATCGCATACACAACACGACCATGAGTGCGCGATACAACGTCGGTGACGCCGCCGCGATCCCGCGACCATCGGCACGCAGAAGATCAGGATGCTCTATTTCGGCTTCTTCGCGGGTTCGCTCAGACGTGCACCGACCCAGGGGTCGTACTTTTCCTTGGGGACCGGAATGCGATCAAGCGCAGCCTTGTAGGCCCTCTCGTCGGCCTTGGGCGCGCGGTCCGCTTTCTGGCCGCCCACGCCGGAGTGGCGCCGGCCGCCGCCCATCTGCGCCTGTGCGGATACGACGGATAGCGCCAGCACTGCAGCCGCTACGACCAAAATCTTCATTGCCGCACTCCGTCTCATTCGCGATGCAAACTAGCCTGCAATCCCGTATGGGCAATTGCGTCGGTTCCGCAGCTTCAGCAAATGTTGATCGCGCAGGACTTCGTCCCGCCCAATTCGCGCCTATCTGTTGGCCCGCAGGGGACCTTCACGAATGTTGCGGATTGTTGCTCGTGTGGCGATGCTCGCCGGCGCGCTCGCGCTCGGCGGGTGCGGCTTTGCCGACAGCCGCGCGCCTGTCCCCGAGTTCATGCGCATCAAGGAAGCCGAGCAGCAGCCACCCGACCCGCCGCCAGACGTCAAGCGCGTGGTGCGCGAACAGATCGAGGTGGTTTTCCTCAACACTTCCTATCCGCGCGAGGTGCAAGTCGCCCTGCCCCATCACGAGATCCGCGGAATGGGCTGGACGGCCTGTGTCCGCGCACAACTCACCTCGGCCACCGGCTCGGCGCTGGGCACGCAGACCTACATCGTGACGATATCAGACGGAAAAGTCGTCGACCGGCGGCGCGCCGAAGCCGACGACATCTGCGGCTCGGAAGCCTACGAGCCGATCTAGCGATCAATCGCACCAAGCAACGATCCGGTTCCGGGAAAAACCTGTAATTGGGCCCGGAACGATCGCGGCCTCCCATTCTTGTTACCGCCGAGGGCAGTTTCGGAGGAGGACAGGATGAGGACGTTCACAATTGCAGTGCTTGCCGGCGTCGGCGCGCTCGCTTCGGCAAGCGGCGCGAAAGCCGCAGATCTCTACACGACCAGCGAATACACCAGCCCTGATCTCATTCAGGAGGTGCGGCTCGTCTGCGATGACGCCGGCAACTGCTATCGCACTCATGGCGGTGCACGCGTGATCGTGCGCGACTCCTATGCGCGGATGCCGCGCGAGCGCTATTACGAGCGCCGCAGCTATCGCGACTGGGACGACGGTCCACGCGCCGGCGTCGGCATTCGCGCGCCCGGCGTCAGCGTGGGCGTCGGTGTAGGCGACCGCTGGTAACCAACGCAGCATGACTAAAGGGACCGGACGAGATCGCTCGTCCGGTCTTTTCTGCGTCAGGATTCGAGGGGATGAGCCGGAGCAGCGACGCGCGTCGATGACGGCAGTTGGGCGATGACTCGGGCAAGCACCATGCCGGCGCACATCGCGATGACGAAGATGAATGCTGAGGTCGAGCCGAAGCCGAGCGCGGTCAGAGCCGGTCCTGGACAGAAGCCCGCCAGTCCCCAACCGATGCCGAAAATCGCGGGCCCCACGATGATCTTCCGGTCGATGTCGCTGCGCGTCGGCACGTAGAACCGCTGAGTGAAGAGCGGATGTGCGAGCTTCAGGATGTGCCTGAAGCCGACGAATGTCACGGCGACCGCGCCGGCCATCACGAAGGCGAGGCTGGCGTCCCATGTCCCTGAAGCGACGCCGGCGAGGTCGAGGAAGTTCAGCACCTTTGCCGGGTTCGACATGCCGGAAACGATCAGCCCGAGCCCGAACAGTAGGCCGATCGCGAACTGGATGAGAATGGTCATCGCTATCAGCTCCAGTGCCGCATCACGTAGACAGTGGCGATGCCCGTCGCCATGAAAGTGACGGTCGCGACCAGCGAACGCACTGATAATCGCGACAGACCGCAGACGCCGTGGCCGGAGGTGCAGCCAGACCCCCAAACCGCGCCGAAGCCGGTGAGCAAACCCGCGGCGACCAGGATCGGCGTGCCCGCGGCGATCGTCTGCTCCGGCATGCTTCCCGTGACGAGCCGCACCAACACGGGCGCAGCAATGAGGCCGACGACGAAAGCGAGCCGTCCGGATAGCTCGCGGTCCTCATACGGCGGAAACAACCGCGCCGCGATACCGCTGATACCGGCGATCCGTCCCGTCGCCCACATCAACAGCACGGCGGACAAGCCGATCAGCAGACCGCCGAGGAGCGACGCAATCGGCGTAAAGGGCGTTGCGATCATTCTTGATCCTCCGGATCGAGAGCTTCCATCGAGCACCGGCGAGTCGGCCGGATGCTCAATGAGACGTTAACAATACCATTCGAATTGAACCGGCGTCCCAATGGGATTTTCCAATCTTTGCGCTAAGCATGACCGCATAACGCCGGCTCTTGCCAGCGTGAACGGGGAAGACGGGACGTGGTCGACATCGCGCAGCAGACTGCGATCAATCCGGCATCGGCCAAGGATGCAACGCCCGCGCTTGTTCCGCTCTCGGCGATCGAGCCCGGCCAATGGCGCGCGCTGGCGCAGCGGGCCATCGAGCCTAATGGCTATTATTTGCCGGCCTGGGAGCTCGCCGTCAGCGCCACCGCGCGCGACCGTGTCGGCGCCTCGGCCCTGCCTGTTTGCGGCGGCTCTTCGACGCGGCTGGTCGGATTGATGCCGGTGGTGTCGCTCTGGCATGCCCTGAAGATCCCCCTGCCCGCGCTGGTGAGCGCGCATCCCTATGGCACGCTGTGCAGCCCGTTGATCGATCGCGACGCGTCGGTCGAGACGGCGACGCGCCTGCTGCAACGGGCGCGCGAGGCCGGCGCGCATGCGCTGATCCTGCGCGACGTCGCGCTCGACGGCGCGGCGATGGCATCGCTCAAGCAAGCGCTTGGCCGGGCCGGCCTGAATCCGCGTGTGCTCGGCTCCTATGTCCGCGCCAGCCTCGATGCGACACAGGATGGCGGCGGACTGCTGCACGAGGCGCTCGGCGCGAAGAAGCTCAAGGAGCTCCGCCGCCAGCGCCATCGCCTGGCGGAGCATGGCGAGATCAGCTTTGACGTCGCTCGCAAACCTGACGAGATCGAGCTCGCACTCGAGACATTCCTGCAACTCGAAGCCAGCGGCTGGAAGGGCAAGCGCGGTACCGCGCTGATCCAGGACGCGGGCGATGCGACCTTCATCCGCCGCGCGGTGCCTGCACTCGCCGAGACCGCACAATGCGAGATCGTCACCTTGCGCGCCGGCGCGACGCCGGTTGCTGCCGGCATCGTGCTGCGCCATCAGGACCGTGCCTTCTTCTTCAAGCTCGGCATCGACGAATCCTTCGCGAAATATTCGCCCGGCGTGCAGCTCACGCTCGATCTGACGCGCCATCTCTGCGCCGACCCGGCCATCGCCAGCGCGGATTCCACCGCAAGCGCGGACCATCCAATGATCAACCCGATCTGGCGCGGACGTTTTGCGGTCGGCGATGTGCTGATCCCTCTGCGGCGGCACGATCCAATCGTGGCGCTGATTCACGCGGGGCTGGTCGCGCGCAACTCGGCGCGCGCAACAGCCCGCCGCGCGATCCACCTGCTCCGCAAATAGGCCTAACTTACTCCGCCGCCTGAGCGTTGATCTCCGCCGAGACCTGGCGGATGGCACGCGCAAGCAGGTTCGGATCCTGCGCGCCGGAGACGGCGTATTTCTGCGCAAACACATAAGTCGGCACGCCGGAGATGCCCTTCTCGGCGGCTTCCTGTGCGTCCGCCGATACGCGCGCGACATCCTCGTCCGTGGCGAGGCGCTTGCGCACGTCATCGGCATCGAGGCCGACATCGGCGGCCGCCTGCACCAGCACGTTGACATCGGTGAGATCGCCGCCGTCGCGGAAGTACAACTCCATCAGGCGCTGCTTCATTTCCGGCGCCTTGCCGATCGCCTCGGCCCAGAGAATCAGGCGGTGGCAATCGGTCGTGTTGGGCTGACGCGCGACCAGTTCGGGCTTGTAGACGAGGCCCTCTTCGCTGGCCGCCGCGACCACGCGGCCGGCAATGCCCTTATAGGCCTCGACGGAGCCGAACTTGGTGGTGAGATAATCCTCACGGCTGATGCCCTCGCGCGGCACCCAGGGATTGAGGAAGAACGGGCGGAAATTGAGCTTCACCGGCACATCGGGCACAAGCGCCAGCGCGCTTTCGATCCGGTGCTTGCCGATATAGCACCAAGGGCACACCACGTCGGAGACGACATCGATCTGGAGCGGTTTGAGGGTGCTCATGAGCGCCTCCTTGGGCGATTCAGGGTTGGCCCCAAGATAAGCCGAACCCGCCCCGGAGCAAGGGCGCTAGGTCATGGCTGCGGCCATCTGCCTGAGTCGCTCCGCGGTGCGCTCGTCCGCCGGAAAGAACGTCTCCAGCGCCAGCTCCGACAGGGTGATGTCAACCGGTGTGCCGAACACCATGGTGGTGGAGAAGAAACTTAGTATCTCCCCGTCCTGGCGCAGCTTGAAGGGGATCGCGACATTGTCGCTCGACAATGGCCCCGAACGCGCCGGGATCGGATAGCTCTTGAGGTCATGGTAGAGCTTGATCAATTCAGGGTCGGCCGTCGCCTCGCATTGCCGGTGCAGCCGCTCGAGCAGATGTGCGCACCACTCCGCGAGATTGACCGTGCGCGGCGCCAGCCCTTCCGGATGAAAGGCGAGCCGCATTATGTTGAGGGGCTGGCCGAGCAACCGCTCGGGGACGCCGGCGAGCAGCGGCGCCACCATGCGGTTTGCGGAGACCAGGTTCCAGTGCCGGTCATAGGCCAGCGCCGGATTGGGCTCGTGCGCTCTCAGCACGAGGTCGATCGCCTGACGGGCTGATTTCAAGGCGGGATCCTCCAGCGGACGCTGCGGAAAGGCCGGCGCGTAGCCGGCGGCGACCAGCAGCATGTTGCGTTCGCGCAGGGGCACGTCGAGACGCTCGGCGAGCCGCAACACCATCTCGCGCGAAGGCGCGGCGCGGCCGGTCTCCACGAAGCTCAAATGCCGCGCGGAAATATCCGCCTCGCCTGCGAGATCAAGCTGGCTCATACGGCGGCGCTGCCGCCATTCGCGCAGATGGTCGCCGATATGGACCGGTTGGCTAGGTTCGGCCTGTGCCGTGGATGCATGTGCGTTCATGGCCGAGACCTACCACGCGCGCTGCACCCCATCCATTACCCCTGAGGTAATGAGTATCGGCACCTAATGGCGAAAGTCCTTTGGCTATCCTGCTCGATGCCGGCGGCAAGACCGTCGAGCTGCAGGCCAGTCGTCGCAGCGAGCGCGGATTATTCGAGTTCGCAAGAACCCGCGCAGCACGGACGGAAAACCTTCAAGTCGCCGCTCTACTCAATTCGAGTGGCTTTGATGCGGTAAGGCGCCTGCTGTTTCCAACAGCGCCGTCCACCTTGAAATGCACCGGTGGACGGCGCTGCTCCAGCCCCGGGAAGGGGTGATGCAAATTCCCGGTCCTCCCAGTCTGCGGTTTCGCTGACCGCGGTCAAACCAAAACCGCCGTCTTGGTGAATCTCATTATTGCGCACCAATGCCGCAGTGCGAAAAACTCCAACTGTTCGACTGAGCCTGCGGGAAAAACAGGAAGAGGCCTGCTCCCAGCTCTTAATGGGGCGCGATCGCCGCCGGAGGAATGATCTGCGAATTTCCGATAGCGTTATCGGGTCGGAGCCGAGGAATGTGCTCTCGCGGGAGATCCGGAGGACTTGGCAAGACCGGGAAAATTTGGCAATGTTCAATTTTTCGGATTTGCCATGCCCGCTTATCTCGTTCGCTCAATTGATAGTCGCCAAATCGTCGGATTATTCTTCGTCGATCAAGCCGAACATCTCGCCAATTCGGTGGGTGAATGGACGGAGGGAGACGGCTGCGAATACGTCAAGTTGCCCGCAGGTGGTATTGTGTGGCCAGGGTCGGCGGTTGCTGTGCCCATGAGCCCCGGCACTGAGAACGACGCGAATTGGGACATGCCCGAATTGCCCTTCTCCAGTGCGACCATGTCTGAATCCTGGCTCAACTTGCTCTACGGCTACTCGCCCACGCTGCGCTGGACGAAGCTAAAGCCGAGGCGAAAGCCGGACTCGACGTCCCCTCAAACGCCGACACCGGTTACGGGGCAGGTCATCCCTATGCGAAGACCTCGCTGCTAGCCTGCGATCTGCTGGGGAAACAGCCATGACGCCAGAGAAGCTGCGTACACACGTTACCTATCTCAGCGAAATAGCGACAGATTCCGAGCGGCGAGAAGTGTTCGTTGGCCTCTCATTTGAGGAGACCAACTGGTTGATCGATTATCGGGAGCGGCGCGCGCGCCAAGAGTCGGGATGGAGCCAGGATCAACCGGTCGCTCTGGAACTCGTTGCACGGCACAGGACAGCGCACATCGCCATCGTGTCCGCGGAAGCGGAGCTGGTGTTTAACAAGCCCACTCTCAACTAGCTGCTTCACGGGTGCCTGCGACGCGGCCACGGTCCTTTTTCGTGCCGTCCGGAATGAAGTGGCTCAATTCGAGCGCTGGCCTGGAGCCGCAACCTGATGTTGATCTCCTTGCGCCGGCTTAAACGTTTCATATTGCAGGTTTAATCGATAGGTATTTGCCTTGTCCTCCTCCATAGAATTGATCGTCGCTTCTCATGTGGAGTTGAAGAACCGCCGGGCGCTGGAAGAGTTGCGAGAGCACCGCCGCCGGTTGCTCGAGCAGTTACGGACGGTGTCTGGGATTGATCCGACCCGCGCCATCGAGCAGGTCGAGGAAGACATCCACGCGATCGACGACGGACTCGAGCAACTGAAGCCGCCCCCCGGAACGCTGCCGGACAACGACTGGCGCTGACTCAGATCTGCGCCTTCAAAAGCAGCCTTGTCTGTCGCTCCATTTGAAATGCCAGCAGTTCACGCTCAAATTTGAGAGCCGCCTGTTCGTCCAGCGTGATGTGGCCGTCGCGCTCGAGAACATTGATCAGAAAGACCTGGTCTTCGATATGCCGCTGGCGCTTCTGGATGTCCTCCATGACGCTTTCGAGCTCGGTTCGAAGGTCTAACTCCATCATTTCAAATCCTTTTGCTGAAATGGCTGAACTATGGGATCAAGAGCTTAAATGAAGCCTGAAGCTGGGGGCCTGCGCGGAGTTAGCCATTTGTCCCGGGCAGCTTATCCGAGTGGACATCCCTGAACTGGGACGCAAGCGGTATTTAGGTCTGACAGCGCGGTAGGCTTCAAAACACTTCGGCAATTAAAAAGCTGAACTTGCGATTCACTTCGAGCGAGCAATCCAACCCGCCGGCTCAACCCTGTCTCGGCCTCGGCACGGCGCCGACGCAACTCCTGATCGTCACGGGCGCTCGCCATGGGCTTCCACCGGAAGGTCACCGCTCCAAGCCAAATGACTGCCTTGGGACCTGCTCCGCGATTCGATGAAACAAGGACGCGTGCCGAGAAGCCTTCCCCAACCAGGGAAGCGCAGGGAAAGCATCGAGACCTGCGGTAAAACCTCGCGCACCGACGATCCTCGTACCCCGAGCGGGCTTAGCCCAAGCCGATCAACCCCAAGAGGTTGCCGCGCAGCAACAGCGCAATTTCGCCTGAAAGATCAAATCGTAGGCTGCAGTTTACACGCGTACATTGTGCGACGCAGCAGTCATCAGGGAGACACAGGGAGGTAACGGGCTAGGGTTTTCGAGGGTAACTCGCGCGACACGCGCAAGTCGAAGCCCGGTCGATTGCTGCAAGCTGTGACTGAAATGTCATAGGTTAGGTCGTAGCATTTTGCTAATTCTTCCCGAGCAATAATATTTGTTAAAAGTCTTTTATGGTGGGGACCATGAAGCCGGCGCACATAGCCTTCGCAACGATCATCCTGGCGGCCGCCCCCGCGAAAGCCGAGCAATTTTCGATCAACGACGCTTTGCGTCAGGCGATGCAGACGAACCCGGCGGTGGGCGAGGCGTCTGCGAACCGCCGCGCGACCGAAAGCGAGCTGCGCCAAACCCAGAGCACGCTTTTGCCGCAGGTGCGTATCGATGCGAGCTACGGTCCGGAAAAATTCGACCAATCGCCCGGCTTCGTCGCGCCAAGCATTGCGGTTCCCACGACAGGATCCGGGCCGTGGCGAAACGGGAGCCAGGAGTCGGTTGTTGTCCGACAGCTTCTTTTCGATGGTTTCACCTCCATTCACGAAGTATGGCGCCAAAACGCACGGGTGAACGCCGCCGCTGCACGCGTCAAGGAACGAACCGAACTCATCGCTCTCGATGCTGCCGAAGCTTACGTCGATGTCGTGCGCTATATGCGTCTGGTTGGCCTCGCCGAGCAGAACGTCGCCAATCACGACAAGATCTTCTCGAACGTGAACTCCCGGTTCTCGGGCGGACGCGCTGGTGAAGGCGATCTGGAGCAGTCGAGGGAGCGCGTCGAGGCCGCTCGGGCCGCCCTGGCCGAGTTCCGCCGCAGCCTCGAGGACGCGCGGGCGAAGTACCGCAAGGTCGTCGGCGTCGAGCCTTACAACGTACGCTTCCCGGGCCCGTTGCGGGGACTTCCCGCAACCCGGGATGAAGCGCTCGCGGTGACGCTGCGGTTCAACTCCACGATCAACGCGGCCCAATCCGATGTCGATGCCGCCAAGCACGCCTTCAAGTCGACGGACGGCCTGTTCGCTCCGAAATTCTATCTCGAAGGTCGGGCAACGCACTACGACAACTCGTTCCCCTACGTTGCGGCCGCCGGCTCGCCCGCAGTCACCCATGAGGACTACAGCGGCAAGGTGGTGATGTCCTGGGACATCTTCCGCGGCGGACAGGACGCTTGGAATCGCTCGGAAAAGGCTGAACGGTTTACGGAGGCGACCGCCCGGCACGCTCGCTTGCAGCGGGATGCCTATGAGTCGATCGACAAGGCCTGGAACGCCCGTACCGTGACCCAGACCCGCATTGCGGCACTGACTGGCCAGCTGGAGGCGGATCGCAAGACCATCGCCGCCTTCCAGAAGGAGTATGAGTTGGGCCAGCGCTCCCTCATCGATCTTCTGAATGCCCAGAATCAGTTCTTCAATGCCCAGGTTTCGCTGACGTCGGCACGCGCGGTCGTGGTGTTTGCCGACTACCAGTTGCTCGCCGCGACCGGAACCTTGATCGAATATCTGAAGGCCGCTCCTCCCGTCGATGCAGCTCCGACCGATCTGAACCTGTTCGGCCTGCCCGACTACAAGCCGCCCACGTTCCGCTGGACACTTCCCCAGAGTGGTTCGGAGCCGCTGCGGACTGCGGTCCCGGCGCCGACGGCGGCGCCCGTCCGCCTCTCCTATGCTCCGAATGAACCTGTCACGTCAGCTTTCGGTGCGCGGTTCTCGGGCGAACCTGCGGAGGCGTCAGCCAAGGTTCCCGGCGTATCAGCCTGGTTTGCTCAACGCGAAAACTCGACCGGGCCGATCGTCCTCGAGAGCTCGACCAGCCAGCGCAGCTCATACGCCCAGACCGAGAAGCCCCATTGGCTACTGACGGCATTTTCGCCGACTGCGAAATAAATCAGTCGAACGGCTGACTTACAAAAGCCCGCACATCCGTGCGGGCTTTTATTTTGGCTCCCCCCGATAACGCACGGATAGCCTTTCAAATAACGCGCGGATAGCGTTTCAAACCCAGCGATCATTAATCCTTAATCGTGACGATCCAAATAAGTAAATGAATTAACTGGCGATTTGTCGTATCCTTTACGAGCTTTTGCTTTCATCGTTTTTCATTTAAGGCGTATCAGCTTGTTGTTCCATCGAGCAAAGAAGTCTCTGGTCCAGGATGCACGGCCGGCCAAGAGCGGCGAAGAGCGAACGGCATCAAGAGGGGACGAGACGGTTGGAGCGAGAGAACGCGATCCGTTGGTGGACTCGCTCATCTTTCTGGCTGGACATCACGGCAGGGCCGTAACCCGGGAAGGACTGCTCGGCGGTCTGCCCATCGTGGACGGACGCCTGACAGTGTCTCTCTATGACCGCGCGGCACGTCGCGCAGGCCTGGAGACCGAGGCTACCAAACGCAGATTGACGGACATCCCGCCTCTCGTTCTTCCGATCGTCCTGATCATGAAGAACGGAACGACGCTGATCCTGCTGGGCGTCGACGAGGATAAGCGTCTCGGCAGGGTGATTGATCCCAGCGAACGGCCGCATGTACCGCGGATGTTGGCTTTGGATGCCATTGCCGCTGAATATACGGGTTATGCGTTCCTCGCGCGCGCAGCCGCCGAGTCGGACGCGCGAGCCGTTGCGGCTGGCAGCCTTCCCCGCCAGCACTGGTTCTGGTCCGTCGTAAAGGCGCATTGGCGCAACTACGGGCACATCGCGCTGGCAGCGCTGCTCATCAACATTCTGGCCCTGGCGATGCCGCTCTTCACGATGAGCGTCTATGACCGGGTCATCCCGAACGGAGCCATCCCCTCGCTGATCGCGCTTTCGATCGGCATGGGTCTGGCAATCGCCTTCGATCTTGTCCTGCGCATGGTCAGGAGCAAGATGATCGACGTCACCGGCAAGACCATTGACGTCGTCCTCGCGGCCAACATTTTCGAGCATGTCATGGCCGTGAAGATGTCGCAGCGGCCGACCTCGGTCGGCATAATTGCCAACCAGCTCCGCGACTTCGATTCCGTTCGTGAATTTTTCACGTCTGGCAGCGTGGTCTCGGCAACCGATTTGCTGTTTGCCATCCTGTTCGTCGCCGTCCTCTTCGTCGTCGCCGGACCCCTGGCCTGGGTACCGCTGCTGATGCTGCCGGTGATGATCGGAATCGGCCTCGTGCTGCAACGTCCTCTCAATCGGGCGATGAAACGCTTGCAGGCGGAATCGGCGGCCCGTCACGGGGTCCTTGTCGAGTCGCTTGCTGGGCTCGAAACGGTGCGCGCGTCCGGTGGTGAGGCGCGGATGCAGACGGCCTGGGAGCGTTCGGTTGCGGCGACGGCCAGATCCGGCGAGGCCGTGCACTTCTGGTCATCCCTGGCGTTGACCGCCGCAAACTCGGCTCAGATGTTGACGAGCCTGCTCTTGGTCGTCATCGGCGTCTTTCTGATCCAGAACGGCACCCTGACGGTTGGTGCGCTGGTCGCAGCCAACATGCTGGCCGGCCGCGTCCTGGCACCGATTGCGGGCATCGCCTCCGTGATCACCCGCGGCACTCAGACTTTCTCATCACTGAAATCCATCGATCGCATCATGACCCTGGAACGGGAACGTTCACCTGAACGAACCTATGTCGCCAGAAGGATCGAGCAAGGCACGATCAGTTTCGACAATGTCTCGTTCACCTATCCCAATGCTCCCGGAAAGGCGCTCGACAAGGTCACGTTCAAGATCCAGGGCGGCGAGCGCGTGGGAATCATCGGGCGAGTTGGTTCAGGGAAGACCACTGTCGGACGCCTGTTGCTCGCCTTCTACGAGGCGCAGGATGGCCGCGTTCTGGTCGATGGCGTCGACTCGCGCCAATACGATCCCGCTGATCTGCGCGCCGGCATCGGCTTTGCGATGCAGGATACCGATCTGTTCTTCGGCAAGCTGCGCGACAACATTACGCTGGGCTATCCCTCCGCAACGGACGAAGAAGTGCTCGCGGCGGCGCGCTTGTCCGGCGTCGAAAGCTTCATTGCCGGTCATCCCATGGGCTACGACATGCCCATTGCGGAAGGTGGGCGCAGCCTCTCGGGCGGGCAAAAGCAGGCCATCGGCCTGGCGCGCGTCTTGATCCGCAAACCCAAGGTTCTGTTTCTGGACGAACCGACCGCCCATTTCGACGTACGCAGCGAAAGCGAATTCCTCGAACGGCTGAAGAAGCTCGATGATGCACAGATGACCATCATCATCTCCACTCACCGGCTTTCGCTCCTCAGCATGGTCGACCGCCTGCTGCTGTTCGACAACGGCCGACTGGTCGCCGACGGACCGCGCGACCAGGTCTTGAGCCTGTTGCAAGGCAAGACCCCGTCCACCGAGACCGCCGCCCCTCCCCGAGTTGTTCAACCCGTTCCGGCTGCGCAGAAATCCAATGTCAGCTGATTTCAGTTACGCCAACGATATCCGCGCGGCCGTCAAGCTGAAGACGCCGAGAACGTCGCGAATGTTGCTGTGGGCCTTCGTCGCCCTGATGGCCACGTTCCTGGTCTGGGCTCATTTTGCCGTGCTTGAAGAGGTCAAGCGCGGCAACGGCAAGGTTGTGCCCTCGCGGCAGATGCAGGTTGTCCAATCTCTGGAAGGTGGGATCGTCGGTGACATCCTCGTCCAGGAAGGAGCGGTGGTTCAGCAGGGGCAGTCCCTGATGCGCATCGACGACACCAAGTTTGCTTCCGAGTTCGGCGAGATCAGGGAGAGGCGCGCCTCGATGGCTGCGCGCTTCGCGCGCCTTGAGGCCGAAGCGAACGGTCGTAGCGAGGTGGTTTTTCCTGACCGGATCGAAGAGGTCGCCCCTGCGGCCGTGGCGACCGAACGGAGCGTGTTCAAGACCCGCGGTTTGAAAGTGGCACAGGACGTCGACGTCCTGAATCAACAGATTACGCGGCTGACCCAGACATCGGGCCTGCTCGATCGCGAGCTCACGCTGACACGCAAACTCTACGAGCAGAAGGTCGTTCCCGAAATCGAAATGCTTCGGCTGGAGCGTCAATCGGCAGATGCGAAAGGCCAGATTGCAGAGGCCAAGGCCAAGATTGCGACCACGATCTCGACCTTCCGCGCCCAGGCGGACGAAGATCTGGCCAAGGCGCGGGCGGACCTTGCCGTCCTGGACGAGAACATCAAGTCCGCCCAGGACAGGGTGCGTCGGACGGATCTGCGCTCGCCCGTTCGCGGCATCGTCAACAAGCTGAACGTCACCACGATCGGCGCAGTCGTTCAGCCTGGCGCGAACCTCATGGACATCGTCCCGCTCGACGACACCTTGCTCGTCGAAGGCAAGATCAGGCCGCAGGATATCGCCTTCATCCGCCCGGGCCAGGATGCGGTCGTCAAGATCTCTGCCTACGACTCTTCGGTTTATGGCCATCTGGCCGGCAAGGTCGAGCGGATCAGCGCCGACACGATCCTCGACGACAAGGGCGAGTCGGCGCAGCGACCGGAGACCTACTATCGCGTGATGGTTCGAACCGACAAGAACCATCTCGGCACCGAGGAAAGCCCGCTACCGATCATTCCAGGTATGATCACGACGGTCGAGATATTGACCGGCAGGAAGAGCGTTCTGGATTACATCATGAAGCCGGCGCGCACGTTGCGGGATGAGGCTCTGCGCGAGCACTAGAGCCTCCGCAGTCCCCCTTGCTTAATGTGCCCTTAACGCACGATGCCAAGCTTTAGCATTGCCGGAGGGGCGCGGTTCACCGCGCCGGCTCATTCCCGGCCACGCCTGCCCGGTTTTAACCCGACTTAAGCGCGCCCACGCGCACGCTCGCTCCCGATAAACAGGTCGGGATGACGATCAGGCGCGCAAAGACGCCGGCGACGTCCCGAATGATGGGGACGGTCAATGAAGTCGCGTTTGGAACGGCGGCGGCAAGGCGTTGTAGCGCTCGCGGCGGCCATGCTGGTTTCGCTCAGTGTTGAGACCCCGGTCGCGTTTGCGGCCGATGCCGGGCCGGTTGATCCGACCGAAATCGCACCATCCGGTGCTGAGATGATCCAGGCTCCCGCGACGTTCTTCACGATCAACGCGGTGCTGGCAAAGCTGGACCGCCAGCGTGGCCGTGGGCCGAATGCCGTACGCCTGGCGGCGCTCACGCCCCCCTCCTCCACAGCGACGGATGCCCTGCCCGAGGCCGCCGCTCCGGCCGTGGCGATGCTCGGCAGCGAACCCTTCGGCCTCTTCACGTTCCGGGCACCCGACAGCGCGATCTGGCGCAAATGGCGCACAGTTGAGGGAGAGATTACGCAGGATCTGGCCGTGCTCGAGCGCTGCCGGTCCGATGCCGCGGGCTGCCCGTCTAATGCCGCGCAGTTCCTCAGGCTCGTCGGCGCCGTCAAGGCCAAGTCCGGACGGGCTCGGCTCGAGGAGGTCAATCTGGGCGTCAACACCGCGATCCGCTATGTCAGCGACCTCGTCCAGCATCGGGAGCTCGACCGCTGGAGTTCGCCGCTGGCGAGCTTTGCGACGGGCAAGGGCGATTGCGAGGACTACGCCATCGCCAAATACGCCGCATTGCGCGAAGTGGGTGTCCCGGATGCCGACATGCGCCTGCTCCTGGTCCGCGACCGCACGGTCCGGCAAGACCACGCGGTGCTCGCGGCCCGTCTCGATGGTCGCTGGATGATCCTGGACAACCGGTGGGCAGGCCTGCGGGAGGACAACGGCGAGCTGAACTTCACGCCGCTGTTCGCGATCAATCACGACGGCGTCAATCTGTTCGCCAAGCCCTACGCGAAGACCGCACCGCTCACGGCTGAAGCCGCCCCCGCGGCCGCAGCATCGGAATGGGCGGGCTCGGAGCCCGTGGATCCGGCCGGCGGTGGATCGCTGAGCTCGCTGCCGCTGCTTCTGTGAGACAAAACAAAACCGCCGGCGAGAGGTTCGCCGGCGGCTTTGTATTACTCTACAGCCCGCTTACGCGACGTGAACCGCGTTCGCTGCGGGGATGCCCGTGCTGATATGGGCAAGGTCGACCGCATGAGCAGCTGTGTTGTCAGCTGAATAAAACAGCTCGTTCGTGGTGGTGTTGAAGAAGAAGTTCGACCCCGCGAAGGCGCTGTTGTGGGTCTGGTCGTTTGCACCCGTCGTCCCCGAATTGAAGGTGACGGATTGCGCCGTATTGATCGTCAGGTTCAGGCTGGCAACGTCGACGACGATCGAATCGCCGGCGTTGAAGTCCGAAATCGTGTCATGACCACCACCTGATGCCTGCAGCACGAAGATGTCGTTACCACCGTTACCTTTCATGGTGTCATCGGCCGTGCTGCTCTGCAGAACGTCGTTCGCGGCCGTACCGGTCATGGTGTTGCCTGTAATCTGCACATCCAACGTGGTCGCGGCCGTCGTATCACCGTCGGCATCGACATTCGAGACGTTGAACTGCAGATCGGCAGCTTGGGTCGTCGTCGTCGTCGTGATCAGGCCGATGTCGGAGATCTTGACGACGTCGTTGTCCACCGTGCCGGCACCAAAGGCCTCGGTTCCCGAACTGGCGCCGGTAGCGCCAGTTCCGACGGCGCCGTTGAAATTAACGCCGCTACCGGTCAGACCCTCGGTTGAAGTGATCACCTGTGCACCATCGATCTGCCAGTTTCCAGCACCGAGACTGGGCAGATAGTCGTTGCTCTGGATGATGATGACGCCGTCGTTGTTGTCGAGCGAGATACCGAATCCCGACGGCGGCGGGCTGGCCTTGGTGAATACATCGGAGTTATCGACGACAAGGGCAAGATGCGTTGTCGCGCCATCATCGGCAGTGCCAGCAATACCGTCTGCACCCACGTCGATCAGCTTCAAGTTGACAACGAGATCTTCATTGTTGAACCCGTCGAACTTGAGGAACATCGTCGAAGCTGACGTGATGTCCGTGTGGTTCAGGAAGCCCTGCGGATTAGATGCGAAGAAGTTGAAGTCGAGGATTTCGCCTTTTTGAATGGTATCACCTGCCACACCGTTGGAGCCTCCGGACACCGAGACCCACGTGCTGCCCGCCGCGGCCAGCGTTTCGCCTTGAGTGAAGGCGGAATTTCCTCCGGCCGCCAATGGGGTGCCATCCTCGCCGGTAAACTGAACCCAGAAGGTCGGACTCAGTTCGGTGACCATGACGGCCGGTTGAGTGCTGTCTGTCGCGTTCGAGTTGGGCTGATACCCCGTAAATGCGAGCCCCTGCGACGTCTCAAGCGTCGTGAAGCTGCTGATCGGGCTATCGAGCAGGAGATTATAAGTGCCATTGACCTTGTCAAAGGTCAGAGTGCCCGTATCGGTCGTAAGCGTGCTTGAGGAAGGATCCGCCTGATAGTCGAACGTGACATGGAAGACGGCGCTCGTTGCGCTTTCGGACGACCACGTCACCGACTGGTTGGAAATGGCGTGCGATCCGACGGTGCCAGTCAAAGTGATCGGCGCAAAATCCGAATGGGTCGAGTCGTAGATCGTGTGGGCGTCGGTCCCGATGTTGTACTGATAGATACCCGTACCACCGGTATGTCCGGCCCCGTTCGCGGAATTGGCGTAGACCAGGTTGGTTTCCGCGATCAGCGTCGGTCCGCTGTCCTGGATCGTGAACACGCCCGTACCGAGGTTGATCGCGGCCGACGCGTGGTCGCCGTCCGCGTCCGTGATCGTCTGCACCACTTGCAGCAGATTGGCGTTCGAAAGCGTCAGGGTCGCCGGATCATCCGGATTTGTAGGATCCGGATTCCAGATATTGTTGACCTGCGCGAACGTCACCACGCCGGTCGTCTCGTCGATCGTGATCGTGAAATATGTGATGTTGTTCGCCGTCCCCGTGATCGTGTCACCGGATTGGTTCAGCACGATCTGCGTGCCCTGACCGATGCCGTCACCGTCATTGCCGATTCCGGTTGCGGGCTTCACATCGGTCGGATCCAGCGCATACAGCCCGGACGCAACGTTCGCGCCGTTCAGCGTCAGGGTGTACTTCGTGGTGCCGGCACCGTCCGTCCCATAGCTTCCACCCGTGAAATTGTCGGCAAAGTTCGCTGTGACGGTAGCCAAACCATTCGGTGCGGTGTGGACTGATGTATCAGTCCCTACCGGACGAGTTTCATCGAGCACCAGCGTATCCGTCGGGCCGGTCACCGTGCCCGCCGTCGGGCCGTCGTCCTGGATCGCGAACACACCGGTGCTGAGGTCGATCGGCGTCGACACATGGTCGCCATCCGCATCCGTGATCGTCTGCACCACCTGCAGCGTGTTCGCCGCAAGCGTCAGATTGTCCTGATCGTCCGAGTTGGTCGTGTTCGGGTGCCACAGATTGTGCAGCTGCGTGAACGTCACGTCACCCGTCGTCTCGTTGATGGTGATCGTGAAGTACGTGATGTTGTTCGCCGTGCCGCTGATCGTGTCGCCGGACTGGTTCAGCACGATCTGCAGGCCCTGGCCCGGATGCGCCGGGTCGACGTCGGTCGGATCCAGCGCGTACAGACCCGACGCGACGTTCACGCCGTTCAAGGTCAGCGTGTACTTCGTCGTGCCGGCACCGTCCGTCCCGTAGCTGCCGCTGGTGAAGTTGTCGGCGAAGTTCGCCGTGAACGTCGCCAGACCCGTCGGCGCCGTGCCGCCGGCCGTGTCGGTCCCGAGCGCGCTCTCGTCCAGGATCAGCTTGTCCGCCGTCCCGACCACCGTGCCCGCCGTCGGGCCGTCGTCCTGGATCGCGAACACACC